>DPLS01000141.1:2090-4246 GCA_003541875.1 Bacteroidota bacterium
CGAAAGTTCCTGCTCAAGCTCGACCGGATCGTTGGTTTGACCGCCTTGAGGATTCCTATATTGGACTCCTGAAATCCCACCAAGAGACCGATCTGCGGGCTCCACGCAGGAAGCATCAACGAAATTGCGTCCAAGCGTGCGGTGGGAAAGAGAGACAAGTCGGAAATGACACCCGCAGTCTTCACGATCACTACCTCCCCTGCGAGGGATAACCCAAATTGCGTCCGCCTCACTCCACGCGCCATCGAGTTACCTTCGCCAGTGGTTCGGGTCAGCTCGCTGCCGAGGCCAAGCTTCAGACGCTCGCCCAAGCGGACCTCAAGATGAGGCTCTATCCTCACGTCGTTGTTCTTGAAATAGCTGTCCACGAACTTGCCACCGATGCTCAGGTTTGGATCCTGATACCGTTCATAGGACACATGCACCTGAGCCGCGCAGCCAAAAGTCGTATGCTCTGCAAGTCCCATTGAAAGGGACGATTGAACGACGTGGTTCTTGTCAGTTTGGCGCGCGACACTTGAACTATAGGGGCTTACAACCGCCCCCCCCACTCCCCGTTCGGAGAAGTAAGTCGAGGCATACATCGTCAGCCGCGATTGTCCTCCGATTCCCACTCCGGCATAGAGGTTCGCAAAGCGGGCCGAAAGATCTGCGTTTCGTCTGTTCAAGTTCCATACCTGCGGTCCATTCCGAAACCGAAAGGGAAAATCTTCGTCACTCTTTTCTTCCCCATAACTTAGCCGGATACCATCAAAGCCCGAAGTCACCCCTCCGGAAACATAATACCGCCTGTATCCGAATGAGCCGAAAGAACTCGTGGCCCGGATTGAATTCTGTTCACTTTCTGGTCGCGTGACCACATTGACGATCCCGGCAACAGCATCTGCACCAAACGACGCCGACTGGCCGCCACGGACAATCTCAACAGACTCAATCTCATCAACGGGCACCATCCCCAGATCCGTCAGTCCATTCTGGACGCTGCTTATCCTGAAACCGTTCAGAAGAATCAAAGTATGTTCAGCCCCGAGTCCCCTCTGAGATATCGTCTTTAATCCGGAGGTGGCTCCGTACTCTTTGACGAAAAACCCAGTCACGGGCGACATGAGATCCGCCAACGAGGTTCCGTTCATGGATTGGATTTCGCTCTGGGAAAGAACCGTGACGGATGAGGGAGTGTAGGGAGAGGTTTGGGGCAGCCTCATCGCAGTAATGATGACCTCGCCAAGAGAATAGGTTGGAGCATTCGCGGAATCTGGGAGCACACCATGGGTCTGGGCATCTTTCCCAGGCATGTCCTCATTCTCGTATTGGGTGAGAATCAGCGGAGGAACGTCCAGCGTGGGGGTGTACAAAGCGTCCAACTCAAGGGTTCTAGAACATGTTGATAACAGACTATCAGGGACGTAAAGGTCGCAAATCCTTGCACCAGAAAAATCCATAACCCCTTGCTGAGCAAAAAGATAACCGCTCGACCAGAAGAGAACCACCAAGACGAAAGATCTGTGGATGGCCCTGTGGACAAGTATGTTCATAAGTCGACAACAAAAAACCCCAGCCTTTGCATCAAAAGCTGGGGTCAAACAGGACCTACGGTCATGATCTCCCCTGCCTTCCCGCGAAGGTGGATATGGGTTAGAGTTCTGGCAGGTCTCCTGGCTCTCCCAACCTCTTGTTCGTCTTCCCATGGCGCCGTTGGCGCCGCAGTGACATCTTGAACAGAGGCAACTTGTCTGCTCAAACAGCAGACTTGGGATTACAGTTGCGGGGCAGCTTCCGATTCGACGGAATTCCCTATTCCCAAGCACCTATTGGTGCCTAGACCAGAACTTGTATGTTAGTGAACGGTTAAGCTTGATTCAATATAGCTTTCGGGAGAACTCTTGTCAAGGACAAAGTGCAATGCGGACCCCTTGCTGGAAGGCGCAATGGTCTCTCGCCACGATGACATCCTTTCCCAATACCATCTGAGGACAAATCTATGTGTTCAAACATCCGATTCTGATTTAGGGTCACTTGAGGAGAACGTTTCTTTGATTTGGTGACGCCGGTGCAACAGAAAACCCCATCCTCTCCGAGCGACTTCCTCGGAAAGTGATGGGGTTAATGCTGGCGTTGTATCCTCTCACACGTTAGAAAGGCAAATCCTCGTCAAC
>DPLS01000073.1 GCA_003541875.1 Bacteroidota bacterium
GTTGACTGGCCGAAGATGCGAGAGCGTTACGCCCAGCTTCTTCCTTACGTGAACCACCGCGCAGACCTGACCTACATCATCGGAGAGATGATCGGCGAACTGAACATCGGTCACACCTATGTTGGCGGTGGAGACTATCCAAAGGCTGAACGCGTGCAGCAAGGATTGCTCGGCGCCAAGATCGAGCGCGACCCCTCTTCCAAGTATTATCGCATCAAGAAGATTCTGAAGGGCGAGAACTGGAACAAGAGCGCTCGTTCTCCGCTCACAGAAATTGGCGTCGATGCTCGGGAGGGCGACTACATCCTCGCCATTAACGGCAAGCCGACAGACGAGATGAATGATATCTACGAATCTCTTGTCAATACCGTCGGGCAGCAAGTCACGCTGAAGCTGAACACGGAACCGAAAGAATCCGGCAGCCGGACAACCGTTGTTGTGCCCATAGGCGATGAGCACGAGTTGTATTACTATAATTGGGTGCAGGAGAACATAGAAAAGGTCTCAAAGGCAACCGACGGCAAAGTAGCCTACCTCCACATTCCCGACATGGGAGCCGGCGGTTTGGTGGAGTTCGTTAAATACTTCTATCCGCAAGTGCGCAAGGAGGGAATCATTGTTGACGTACGCGGCAACGGCGGAGGGTTCGTCTCACCGATTGTTATTGAGCGATTGCGACGAGAGCTGGCAATGATCGATGTCGCTCGCAACGCTGCAATCAATCTGGACCCCGGGGCTATGATCCTCGGACCCAAGGTAATGCTCGCCGACGAGTTCTCGGCTTCCGACGGCGATCTTGTTGCATATCGGTTCAAGAAGTATAAACTCGGACCTGTTATCGGAAAGCGCACCTGGGGTGGTGTTGTTGGCATTCGTGGCTCACTTCCTCTCCTCGATGGGGGATTCTTGAACAAACCGGAATTCTCACGGTATGACACCGAGGGCAAGGCATGGGACATCGAAGGTCGCGGCGTTGAGCCGGATATTTTTGTCGACAACGATCCCGCGCGTGAATACGCGGGCATCGATGATCAGCTCAACAAAGCAATTGAAGTGATCAAAGAAGAAATGCAGAAGAATCCGCAGAAGTTGCCACCTCCTCCACCATATCCGGACAAGAGCAAGTAGTTACCGACTTTTTTGTCCGATTGATTTTTGCAGAGCCTCGCTCCTTGTGGGGCTCTGCTGTTTTGGCTCCCTCGTGATGTCCTTTGAATCTGCAGTGAAAGTGGTTTTGCATTTCTGAGAAACTGCACCCAAAAAATTACAACAAATCTATCAATCAGGGCCGTTTTCGGGTGGCACAAAATCTGTAGTTATAAATACAGATTTCAGGAGACATGCCTACGACTTCCCTGCCATCATCACACTACAGCACCGAATCCTCAACCGGGTACCATACGATCGGTGAGGCTGCAGATATCCTCGGAGTATCCGTCCCAACTATCCGGATGTACGAACGCGAAGGGCTCATTATTCCCTACCGTAAGGACTCCGGGCACAGACGCTTTTCTGGCTCCGACATCGAACGCATTCGTTGCTTGAGGGAGATGATCAACGAAAAAAAAGTGAGCCTCGCCGGCATCCGGCATGTGCTTTCTCTCATTCCGTGCTGGAAAATCAAGAACTGTCCGCCAGACCAGCGGGACGCCTGTCCTGCCTTCACCTCTACTGACAAGCCATGTTGGATGCTGAGTGGGAAATCCTGGGAATGCCGCAGCGCGGATTGCCGTCTCTGCCCAGTGTATACGGACATCGCAAACTGCGCGACACTGAAGCAGACGATTGCATCCCATACCGTATCAGCCGAGACTTTCCCCACAGCGCCACCATCAGTACCGATTCAGAATTTGAAGAGCGTATGAACTCCATTTCAAGAAGGAAATTTCTCAAGATCGGCGGGGCAACCATCGGGGTCGCCGCTGCTGGAACCACTTTGCTTAAGACATCGCAGGCACTCGGCAACAAAGCGGCCAAAGGTGTCCAGACCATTCCGACCTACTGTGATATTTGTTTCTGGAAATGCGGCGCGATTGCGCACGTCAAAGATGGTAAGCTATGGAAAATGGAAGGCAATTCCCTTGACCCGTTGAGTAACGGAAGACTGTGCCCGCGTGGAACGGGTGGAGTCGGGGCGCACTATGATCCGGACAGACTCAAGACGCCATTGGTTCGCAAGAGCATTCGCGGAGAAGAGCAGTGGGTAGAAGTAACCTGGGACGAGGCACTGAGTCACATTGCCGAAAAGATGCAGAAGATCAAGGCAAGCTACGGGCCTGAAGCGGTTGCACTCTTCAGTCACGGCATCGGCGGCAACTTTATCAAGCATACGATGAAGGCGTTTGGCACAACGAATATCGCGGCGCCGTCGTTTGCACAGTGTCGTGGTCCGCGCGATGTCGGATTCCGACTTACAGTCGGTGAAGATGTGAGCTCGCCCGAGCGAACAGATATTCGCAACTCACAATGCCTCGTTCTCATCGGCAGTCATCTTGGTGAGAACATGCACAACACGCAGGTGCAGGAATTTGCCCAGGCTGTCGAAAACGGAGCGACGATCATCGTGGTCGATCCTCGATTCTCGGTTGCGGCAAGCAAGGCCGAGTACTATCTCCCCATCAAACCTGGAACTGACCTCGCGCTATTGCTTGCATGGATGAATGTCATCGTCAACGAGGGTTGGTACGATAAGGAGTATGTCACAAAGTACGGATTCGGGTTCGAACAGTTCGCAGCTTCCATTCAAGAGTACACACCCGAGTGGGCGTACCCGGAGACCGGAATCGACCCCGAGGTCATTCGCCAGACTGCACGTGAAATGGCACGTTACAAACCGGCAACCCTTGTCCATCCCGGACGTCATGCGACTTGGTACGGCGACGACACTCAACGGAGCCGCGCAATCGCCTTACTCAATGCACTGCTCGGTAGTTGGGGACGAAAAGGTGGTTTCTACACTCCCGTCAGCATGGACGTTCCGGCCTATCCATATCCTCCCTATCCCACGTCGGAAAAGGGGAAAGCGGACAATCCCGACCATAAGTATCCGTTTGCGCATGAAGCGATCACGACTGGAATTCGCGAAGCAACCATCACGGGCAAACCCTATCCCATCAAAGGCTGGTTTGTGTACGCCACAAACCTGTTGCACGCATTGCCAAATGAAAGTGAGACAATCAAAGCCATTCAGAATCTTGATCTGATGGTGGTGGTTGATGTCATTCCAAGTGAAATCGCAGGCTGGGCCGATGTGGTTTTGCCTGAGTCAGTATACCTGGAACGCTTTGACGACTTGAACGTTGAGTGGTTCCGTGACCCGTTCGTTGCGCTGCGCCAACCGGTCGTTGAATCGCCAGATGATCAGAAACCGAATTGGTGGATCGCAAAAAAACTTGCCGAGAATCTTGGGCTTGGACACTACTATCCCTGGAAAGACATCGAAGAGTATTTTGACCATCGGTTGAGCGCTGCAGGTTTGAGTTACAAAGAGCTCAAGAAGAGCGGCATCATTCGCGGACCGAAGCAGCCGAACTACTTTGATGAAGGTGTCCCGCCCGAATTCGCGACGCCGTCTGGAAAAATAGAGTTCTACTCGCTGCAATTGCAGCAAGCTGGATTTGACCCTGTGCCAAAGTACAAACGTCCCGCGAGTGGTCCGCCGGGCTCCTTCCGCTTGCTTTATGGTCGCGCTCCGGTACACTCGTTCAGCCGAACACAGTCCAATCATATTCTTATGGACATGATGAGCGAGAATGAAGTCTGGGTGAACGCCGAGGTGGCAGGCCGGGCAGGACTAAAGAGCGGCGACTATGTCCGCCTGAGAAATCAGGATGGGGTTGAGAGTAGCAAGGTCAGGGTGAAGGCAACCGAACGGATTCGTCCCGATTGTGTCTACATGGTGCATGGCTTCGGCCACAATGCAAAGATGCTGAAGTTCGCCTATGGAAAAGGCGCAAGCGATGCACACCTGCTCACGCGATATGAAACCGATCCTCTTATGGGCGGAACTGCAATGAACATGAACTTCGTCACCATAGAGCAGGAGGTGGCGTAGCCATGGCGCGATTTGGAATGGTGATCGATACGGCAAAATGCGTTGGTTGTATGGATT
>DPLS01000065.1 GCA_003541875.1 Bacteroidota bacterium
CGATGCCGCTGAAGTTGGAGTGAGAAGTAGGGACTGGGTACGTTAGTGACCTTGGAACACTGCGCCTATGATGCTTTAGGTGCCTTAATCAGGCGACCGTTATAGAAGCCACAATTGGGGCAGGCGCGATGCGGCAGTTTCTCCGTGTGGCAATTCGGACATTCAGCAACGGCTGCTCCCACTGCTTTGTAGTGTGTGCGTCGCTTCCGGCCGCGGGTCTTGGAATGTCGTCGTTTTGGATTTGGCATAAGAATGCACTCCTTTTTCTAGCTCTTGTTCTTTAAACCTGCTTCTTTAATCTTATCAGCTGTTCCCAGCGCGGGTCATCCGCCTTCTCCTCACAATTGCACTCCCCTGAGTTCCAGTTAGCACCGCAATGAGGGCAGAGCCCTTTGCACTGGTCCGAGCAGAGAAGTTTGAGGGGCACGGATAGCAGGATCGTCTGGCGAACATCATCACTGAGTTCGATTACGCTGAATCCCGTCGGTACAACTTGTAGTTCCGACGGATCAATATGACTGTCCGCCCCTCCCTCTGTTACATAGTACATCCGGTACGAGGACCGGAGGGGTGATATGAAGGAAGTCAGGCATCGGTCACACTCAAAAGACGCTTTGGCTGAAACTTCGGCGGCGAGGAACGCTTGTGAGCCGCTCTTTTCGATGGTCGCGTCAACAATGACTTGGTTCTTGAAGCGTTCATCCAATTCCAAGAGGGTGGAATCCTCGGCAAGTTGATAGCGGTAGATGCCGTCAGCTAGCCCCCCAACTTGAATTCTCATAGCGCCAAGTCCGTGCGAATCCGGTCAAAAAGCTCGGAATCCGCCCATTTTCAGTAGATTGTGAAAAAACTGCACAAAGTATACTCAAAAAACCAAAGAGAGTCAAGGAAGGGAATTGTCTTGCGGCAGGCTGCAGTGAAGGTGAAACTATTGATCTTGTGGTTTCAGACCCGTTCTTGGAACACAGCTACAGACCAAGTTTGTGAAGCGCGTAATTCAACTTTCCTCTCCACCCGAGTTGATATCCGAATCGAGCAGCAGTACCCCGACCTTTGTGACGAACATACTCTTCGACAGGAAAATCCAAGAGGAGATACCCTCGACGAACGGCCTCCCTCAGATTGGCAAGGCATGGCGTACCATGACGCCTTGCCTTAGGGAGCGATACGTACGTGTCCCTTCTGAGCAGCATGCAAATTGGACGAATATATGGAATGGCCCTTTGAGCGCCGGGCGGGAGATCGAAGCCGCGATGATCCATCCATACTCTCTTCCCAATCGCGTAGTGGAGTGGCGAACTTGCTGCTTGGTCGAGCATCCTTTCGATGAAGCCGCCCTTGAGCACCTCGCAATCGGAATCGAGAAAAAGAAGAAAGGGGGTTGAGGCGTGCCGCATTGCCTGATCTATTGCAGGTCCGTGGTGGAGGTTTTTTGAATTGAACAGCAGTTCAGTTTGGCGGGGATGGCGGGACTTCCACTCATTCAACACTGCCACACTGTGCCCGTCGTTTGAGCCATTATCAATAAGGAGCAAGGATACATTTGGGTAAAAGCTTCGAAAGGTTGAAATGGACCGTTCGACCAAATCCGGTGTCCTATAGTTGATGATAACCCCCGTAACGGGGAGGTCTTCCCTCATCAACAATTTCCTCATTGGCTTTTATGGATCGATCGGTTACCCGGACCACCAGGGGCCGATCTGAAATACTCAGACCTCGAGCGGCTTCTCTAGGTTTTGGAGCAGTTCCTTCTCTACGTGTGTCACAGTTTCACCCAGAGCTTCAATGAACTTCTGGAAATCTTCCTTGTAAAGAAAAATCTTGTGTTTCTCATATTCATCTTCTCCGACCCGCTTGCTCTCAGTAATAGTGATGTAGAAGTCCTTCTCCGATTTCGTGGACTTCACGTCGAAAAAGTATGTCCGTTTACCCGCGCGCACTCGCTTTGTAAAGATCTCGTCCTTGTAGCCATTGTTGTCCAAAGTCTACACCCTCCTAGTGAAGAAACATGAGTTTGATTGAGCAGTAGATATGAATATAACCCCGTCACTACTTCCTGATAACGGCCAGTTTCCCCTTTGCGATGTTGTTGCCGTCTTCCGAATGGGCTACAACAATATAGACGCCCGATGCGACAAACTTGCCCTGTTCGTCCATCCCATCCCATGTCGCAACGGCATTTTTCAAACCGGGCTCACCCGAGGACCTGAGTTCCCGAATTAGTTGTCCGTCAATGGAAAGGATCTTTACAGTCCAATTTTCATACAGTCCGCCCAGCGTGTTCGAATCCTCATCCTTGCTGCCGATAATAACGGGGTTGTCGCTGGGAATAGTAAACAGCGATGGGTGGATCTGCAAATTCTCAAAGGAAGACTTTGGAGTTATTACGAGGGTCTTTAGGCTAGCAAGTCCCGAAAGCGTTCCAAAGTACATCGTCCCGGTGCGACTATCGACAGCAATACTCTTCACATCATTATCGATGAGCTTGCCATTCGTGGACGCCACAGAATAGGTTGCAACTTGTTGTGTTCCATCCGGGGAGTACACTCTAACACCGTCTGTTGTCCCCACCCATTTCTGGTTCAGCGCATCCACGGCGATGCAGTTGACAACTGTCCCGGAGAATTGCGGATAGCTTACAATACCGCCAGTCCGCTTGGGGTTCTGAGGATCCAGGATGATTGCGATACCCCGATCAGTCCCGACCCACACTTGTCCATCGAGATCCACGACCAGATCTGTAATCCCATTGCTGGGCAGCCCGTCGACCGTCGTAAGATAGAAAGCCACGGTTGAGTCGGTCGTAGCGCCCCGATTGCCAAGGCTAATGACACCCAAGTTGCCTTCTCGGACGCCAGCCCATAGGTTGCCGTAGGTATCGATGGCGAGACACTTGTGAATCCCTGCTTCCAGGAGATAAATCATCTGCACATTGTTCAGGTACACCGGAATCCTGTCCCAGCATGTGTCGCAGTCCGCTCTGCGCATGACAAGGTGACGTTTGTCTTCGGGCCTGATGACCGCAGTCCATGTGTTTCCCTGGGCATCGCACGCAACTGTACTTGTGACGATGTAGTCGGGATTACTTGCAAGACCGACCAGCCCGACGTTTCGCCCATAAATGCGTGAAGGGTCAATTGCATCAGAACCTCTCGGGATTTCCACAATGCCTTGTCCCCATGAGCTTGCCCACACCGAGCCATTGTAGCCGGTGGAGACTCTATAGTAGTCGTTGCCGGGCAGTGGGCTGTTCTGCGATGTGAATGATTTCCAGTTCTTTCCGTTGTATCTGTAAAAGCCTTGGCCGTTGCTGGATCCCGAAGCGCCCCACACGATTCCATCACTGTTCACCGTCACGCTAGGGAAAGAGTTCGAATTCGGCCCATTCGGAAGGTGTGATGTCCATGCAGTGTCGACGGTCAGCACTCCGCCTGCTTGTGAGCCAACAACTGGTCGACCTGCTGCGTCGGATGTGATGCTATTGGCCGTGGCTGGGAGTGTGCTACCAACTTGGCTCACGCTATCCTGGCTGTTTACAGTGTACACTTCTGTCGATGTGCAAACGGCCATCGAGGTTGATGACGGACTTATTGCTACTATGCTTCGGCTCGCAAGGCGTGGTAGCACATTCCAATTGCCTGCGGCGTAGCCGTATAAACCTGAGCTTGTTGCAGCATACAGTTTGTTGTTGAACACTGCAAGTTGCCTGGGGATGACGGACGAACCACCCACAGTCAACAGACTCCAGGATTCCGGCGGCAACAGATTTGGTGTCGCAGTACTTGCCACGGCAACTCGGTTTATGTTCTGGCCATCTGAGACAGTTAGCCATAGGCTGTCGTTGAAGATAACTGCTGAAGAGACCGATGCCCTGACGTTTCCCTGTAGAGCACCAAACTGGCGGTATGTGTCACCGAACCGGAACTCACCAATACGGAATACACTAAGACCAAAATCCGTGCACACGAAAATGGTGTCACCGAGAATGGTGAAGCTGTTGATTTGCTTGTTCGTCAGGGTTGTGTTGGAGGAAATATCGAGGACATAGCGCCAAGTATCGTTCTGCAAGGAGTAGACGTGGATAAGACCTGTGGAGGTACCCGTCCAGATATTTGTATCCTCGTCAATTCCCAACGCCGTGAGATTGATGTTCTGCAAGCCATCAGCGTTTGTGTAGCGTAGGTAGGAGTCGTTTGTAGAATTCCAGCCGAAGAGTCCGCCTGAGGTGGCCGCCCAATACATAGACCCGTCTCGTGCAAGACTGCGGACATCCTTCATCGAAGTGAAGTTCTTCCATGTCCCCTCCGCGCCCAGACAGAGCGATGACACAGCCAGGACGCATACCATGAACAACAACCCTCGCGTCTTCATATCCCGTTCCTCCATGATAAAAAATATGCGTGAGCTACGGCATAAGTTTTATCAACGCTTCGGATTCTTCCTCCCTCCTGAGAGTTGTTCGGAAAGGTTCACGAGTTCGATTGCCGACAGTGCGGCATCCCATCCTTTGTTTCCGGCTTTGGCTCCTGCACGTTCCAGTGCTTGAGCGAGGTTTTCTGTCGTGAGGAGGCCGAAAGCGACCGGGCCTAC
>DPLS01000323.1 GCA_003541875.1 Bacteroidota bacterium
ATGGGCGGTGGCTGTACAAAAAGGGAGAACACTCCACGCTTGATTCTTCGCGCGTTGTGAGTAGCGCCAGAGAACAACTCCGACTCCTGCTCCAACGAACAAATTGACTCCTCATTCCTTCTTGTACTGGGACCACGAATGAAACAACTTGTTCTCGCGACAAACAATAAGCACAAGGCTGGGGAATTCCAGTCGCTGATGAGCGACCTAGGAGTTGAAATCCTCACGTTGGATCAGTTCCCTCAGATTGGGGAGATCGTGGAAGACGCTGACACGCTCGAAGGTAACGCGGAAAAGAAAGCCGCGGAAGTCTTCCGGGCAACACATCTTCCAACACTTGCGGACGACTCTGGGCTTGAGGTCCACTACTTGAACATGGAACCAGGAGTTTTTTCATCCCGGTATGCAGGGCCCGGAGCGACATACGCGGACAATTGTAACAAGCTTCTTGTCAATCTTCGCGGTGTTCCTCCACGGAGGCGCGCTGCACGCTTCCGATGTGTCCTTTGTTTCCTTGCGCGTGATGACGGCAGGAGCGTGGAGGAAGGTGTTTGCCGGGGCGTGATTATTGAAAGCCCGAGGGGAAACAATGGCTTCGGTTACGATCCGATTTTCCTTCCGGACGGTTCTTCCAGAACGCTTGCAGAGATGAGTTCCATTGAAAAGAACTCTTTGAGCCACAGAGCAGGGGCAGTTCGACTCATCAGACCACATCTCATTTCGTACTTCCAGACCAAGTAGCCAGCCCTTCTTTCCCGTTCCTTCGCTTGACGATGTTTCCCGGATTGAATTTCTGAGCTCTAATCGCTACCTTACCAAAGATTTTAGCGAATCAGCCACGATCGGCGCTGAATGGTAATGCGGTTCCGCAGCCTGCTCAAGAAGAACAAAGTTACCCCTGCCTGGGTCTACCAAACTGCGGGCGTTGTGTGGCGCTTGGTGCCCACCGATACCGGGGTGTTCGTCGGGGAAGATAGAATGCTGGATGCAAAGAACGTTCGCTTCTTCTGTGTGGATCGGAAAACAGGCGCGGTTCGATGGGAAGGGGTCTCCGTTGCTGAACGATGGTGGACTGGCATCGAAGCGGTTCATCGAGATCGGGTCTTCCTTCATGGATTCACCCAGCCGGATATGCCCGACCACAAGGGGATCATTGCGCTTGATCTGTTCACAGGGCGAGTATCCTGGTCGAGCGACGATCTTCGGTTCATCTTTGCATCTGAGGATTCCGTGTTTGCAAGCAAGGACACACTCGGCGGTAGGATGATTTGCAAACTTGATCTCCGGACTGGTTCAATGGTGCGATCCTGGGAACATGAGCCAGAGGAATTGAGCCTTGACAGATCTCGAATGCAATGTGTAATGGGAAATGGAGCTGTATTCCCGACGCTGTGTGATGAAGTGAGAATGATTGAGGAACCGGCGCTCGCGCTAGCATACGAGCATTGCAAGAAGGAAGCCATTGTTGGACCAATCGATGTGCTCGACCGTAATGAACTCCTCTTCTTCAGCTATCACGAGAAGGGCAACATGGACGGCCAACTGCAGCACCTCCTCAAAGTTGCTGACAAGAAGAGAGCCACGCTTGTGTTTACTGAAATGCTTGAGCAGAACTTGAGGACTGTCGTTCCGGATTCATTCTTTGTTCAGGACGACATGTTGTGCTTCGTCAAGAATCGGTCGCTGCTCACTGCGGTGAACATCCAACAACTCAGGAGCTAGTAGAGGCTTCCGGATGGAGACTCCAGAGAGGCACATGATGAGCATAGTTTCCGGGGCGCAACCCGTGGCCGCTGTTCGGGGCGGAAAAAGGGTCCACATGAAACAAGTCGACGCTTTTACGGAGACCCCGTTGACCGGAAATCCTGCGGGTGTGGTGATCGACGCGAACGGATTGACCGACAGCGAGATGCAAGTGATTGCGCGTGAGATGTCTCTCCCCGAAACCGCTTTCATTCTCCCAACGTTAACCAGCGGAGCAGATCTTCGCATCCGGTGGTTCAGCCCGACAGTGGAGGTGCCGTTGTGTGGGCACGCGACCATCGCCGCTTTCCACGCTCTCGCGGAAGAGGGGATATATGGAATGTCTCACGATGGTGCATACCGGTTTACCATTGAAACACTGTCAGGTCTGCTTCCGGTGACTGTTGAGAAGTCGGCGGAGCGTGTCGATGTGTGGCTTGGTCTCAACCTCCCGTCGTTCACGCGCGCGGGCATTCAAAAGCTCGACGTTATGCGGATTCTGAATATCAAACTCGATGAATTTGAGGCGCGACTATCGATTGTTGCGGACAAATATTTGTACGTCCCAATCCGACGACTCCACACGATCTATGCTCTTAAGCCAAACCTCTTTGCCGTGTCACAGTTCCTTTCGAATCGGAATCTCTCGGGGCTGTGCGTCTTTTCAACTGAGACCGTCGAGCGTACCTCGTCCGCCCACTCGCGGTTCTTTGCGCCAAACCTCGGCATCAATGAAGACCCTGTCACCGGATCTGCCAATGGTCCGCTTGGTGTGTACCTCTTTGAAAATGGGGTGCTCGGGGAAGCCGAGAAGTCCCAGCGCTTGCGAGGGACGGTGAAGAATAACCCACCCGCTGAAGAAGAAAAACTCATTGCGATTACAACGGAGCAGGGAGATGCAATTGGTCGGAAGGGGCGTGTGCGAGTACGGCTTTCGGTACGAGGTGGACAGGTCACGGCCGTGAGCATTGGTGGAAGAGCGGTGACAGTCCTTGACGGAGAAATGCTCATCGCCTAGTCTTCCTTCTGTTGTTCTTTTGATTGGTACGACCTATATTCTTGCCAGTATCACGATGCCAATTTCCATCGTTTCCCACGAGATTCATCCAACATTAGGATCATCATATGCCTGCTGAACCAATGATCTTTTCAGTTGTCCTCGTTGGCGCACTCGGGTTCTTCGGGTGGAACATCCGTCGTCTAATAAGCTACCTGCGATTGGGGAAGAAGGAGAACCGGTTTGACCAGGTCGGAACGCGCCTCAGGAATACTTTGAGAATTGCGCTTGGCCAATCCAAGATACTGCGCGAGCCTGTTGCCGGAATCCTGCACGTTCTCATCTTCTGGGGATTCGTTGTGTTGTTGGCGGCCGTTGTGGAATCTATTGGCGAAGGAATCTTGCCGGGATTCTCATTCTCATTCCTTGGTCCACTCTATCCGCCGTTGATATTCCTTGAGGATGTATTCGGTGCGCTGGTCATCCTTTCTGTCATGGTTTCAATTTTCCGCCGCCTTGTCGTTCCTCCCAAACGGCTGCAGGTGAGCGGACACTCCAAGTGGGATGCAGTTCTTATTCTTGGCCTCATCCTGATGGTGATGGTGACAATGTTCGGGCAGAATGGAACCCGGATCGTGCTTGGTCAGGGATATGCGAATGAAGCCAGGGTAGTTTCATCCGTGCTTGCCGGGATATTTTCGCCTGAATCTGCGGGGACATGGCTCCACGTTTTTTTCTGGGGACACATGATCTTGGTGCTCGGGTTTCTGAACTATCTCCCATACTCAAAACATCTTCATGTTCTCACTTCCACGTTCAATGTCTACTTCTCTGACCTCAAGCCGAAGGGTGCGCTGCAGCCGATCAATCTTGCTGACGAAACGTTGACGAAATACGGTGCTGCTGATATTGAAGACTTCACGTGGAAACAATTGTTCGACGGCTATACGTGCACCGAGTGTGGTCGATGTACGTCTGCCTGTCCCGCCAACACAACAGGAAAACTCCTGAGCCCGAAAAAGATCATCGTAGATCTCCGCGCACGCACGATGGAGAAGGCACCGGCGATGATCGCAGCAGCAGGTGGTGGCGATGCAGTTGATGAGAAGCTCATGAAACACCAGTTGCTCGACAACTTCATCACTGAGCAGGAGCTGTGGGGATGTACCACCTGTATGGCTTGTGTGCAGGAATGTCCGGTGATGATTGAGCACGT
>DPLS01000251.1 GCA_003541875.1 Bacteroidota bacterium
GTAACGGCAATTCTCGGTTTTGCGAACCCAAACAGAAGTTGGATATGGGCTCTATCAGTTGGCGTCTGGATTCCAATTGGGAATATTGCATTGTACAACAATTATGAATCAATCCCAGCATTAGTGTTGGCGTTCATTGGTGCCTTTGGTGGTGCATTTGCTCGCAGGTTAGTATCATCTCGTCCCTAACCAGTATTCAACATGACGGTGTAACACTTGCGCTCCGGACGAATCAGAGTTGAGTTCTTGAATGACCACGGGGGACAAGGGATTGTCAGCGCACTCGTCAACAGCACCAGCGCTCCGGTGCCAGATCGAACATTCCAGCTTGTGTGCTTGCTTTTTGACTCTGCATTTCCAAACTTGCTTTCCATCAAGAGATAACTAAGAGAAAGAAAAATGTCTCCAAGACCTTCCCTCGCTCTGCACACGAAGATTTTCATTGGACTCTTCGTGGGTTTGGTTGCCGGAATACTGTGCAACGTTCTGCTCCCCAACGATGAGGGTGTCAAATGGGTTGTCAGCAACATTGCATACCCGGCAGGCCAGGTTTTCCTCAGGCTGATCTTCATGGTCATCATCCCCCTCATCTTCTCCGCTCTTGCCCTTGGCGTGGCGGATATCGGCGACGTTCGTAAGATTGGCAGAATTGGATTGAAGACGCTCGCGTTTACGGTCGTGATCACTGGAGTCTCCGTCTTCATCGGCATGGGGCTCGTCAATATTGTTCAGCCAGGAACGGGAATCCCTGAAACCGATCGCAACGGGCTTCTCGCGACGCTTACGAACAATCAAGCGGTCAGTGGCATCTTCACAGCGGTGAAGGAATCAAAATCGTTCGTCCAGACCTTGCTCGACCTCATTCCGCGCAACCCATTCGCGGACATGGCCAACGCACTCGACCCCAACTACCGTGGGGGCGGACTGCTCGCCATCATGTTCCTCGCCCTGATTTTCGGAGGGGCGTTGAGTCTCTGTGCTCAAGAGCGCGTCGCAATCCTGACGAAGACTCTTCAGGGACTCTACGATGTCGTCATGAAGATCATTGATTTTGCGATGAAGCTCGCGCCCTACGGCGTAGCGGGATTGATGTTCTCAACTGCTTCACAAATGGGACTTGCGATCGTTCTTCCCCTTATGCAGTACATACTCGTTGTCGTCGGCGGGCTGGCAATCCAACAATTTGTGACGTATGGGTTGATCGTGAAGTATGCCGCCAAACGGAAGCCAATCGAGTTCTTCAAAGGGATCCGAGAAGTAATGCTTACCGCGTTCTCAACAAGCTCCTCGAATGCGACACTCCCCACTTCCCTCCGCGTGACGGAGCAAAACCTGAATGTCCATCCCGATGTATCCAAGTTTGTCCTGACGGTCGGTTCGACGGCGAATCAGAATGGAACTGCTTTATACGAAGGAGTTACCGTCCTGTTCCTCGCACAGTTCTACGGAATCGAGTTGAGCCTGGTGCAGCAATTGGTTGTGGTGCTCATGTCCATTCTTGCCGGAGTAGGAACGGCCGGAGTGCCAGGCGGATCGCTCCCACTCGTGGTCATCGTGTTGCAGGCCGTCGGGATACCGGCTGAAGGTATCGGGATCATCCTGGGTGTAGACCGGATCCTTGACATGTGCAGAACAGTTGTGAACGTCACGGGTGATATCGCGCTCGCAACGTGGGTTGATGTGTCAGAACGGCTTCCGACAAGGAGATAGCGTTTCCCCCGATTGGACACCCATAGTTGCCTTCATCTTACATGCGAAAGGAACCATTCATGCAGGACTCTGGTGTAAAAAGCAGTTTTGTTCTCGGAATACTGATTTGTGTAGGGTTGGCCCTGCTCGGCTATATCGGGGGCAGAAGCGCGATAAAGATAAAGGAATATGAACGCACTGTCTCGGTGAAGGGTCTCGCCGAGGCTGAATATCCAGCCGATGTAGTATTGTGGCCCATTCAGTTTACCGCGGCGAGCAATGAGCTGACAGGGATCTACTCGCAACTCGAGGAGCAGATCAAGAAGATTGAAGAGTTCCTCCGTTCCAATGGAATCGACCCGGACGAAATCACAATATCTCCTCCGGCCATCACCGACAAATCCGCTCAGCAGTACGAGAGCGCTGTGCGAGCCGCGTTCCGCTACACAGCCATTCAAACCGTCACGGTGTATTCCAAAAAGGTTGAGCCGGTGCGGAAACTCATCAACCGACTCTCAGAACTGGGGAAGAGGGGAATCGTCATCACCGGCGGCGACTACAGAGCGTCAACGGAATACATCTTCACCCGGCTCAACGAGGTGAAGCCCGGCATGATCCAGGAGGCAACGAAGAAGGCTCGCGAGGTCGCTGAGACATTCGCGGAGGATTCGAACAGCGAATTGGGCAAGATCAAAAGTGCGAACCAGGGGACTTTCACAATCTCTGATCGGGACAAGAACAATCCACACATCAAGATCGTGAGAGTTGTGTCGACTGTGGAGTATTATCTTGCTGACTGAACTCCAGTGACGGTTCCACGAACGGTTCAACAGATTCTTGCAACTTTGAGGTTCAGCGTCAGGAACTTTAGAGAGAAATCGCCGGTTGTAGAAAGCAACAACCTTAGGAGAAATGATGTCGATACGACCAGTTAAGCAGATCACTCAGTCCCAGCCTGCGATTGAAGGCGCGGGTGTACGACTTCGTCGCGCATTCGGCTTTGGGGCAACAGACGAGTTTGATCCCTTTCTCTTACTCGACGACTTCCGGAACGAGAATCCCAACGACTATCTTGCAGGGTTCCCATGGCATCCACACCGGGGAATCGAAACCATAACGTACGTCCTTGCCGGCGAGGTCAGTCATGGTGATAGCCTGGGAAACCGGGGAACGCTTGGGGCCGGCGATGTGCAGTGGATGACTGCTGGAAGCGGGATCATACACCAGGAGATGCCCAAAGGAGACCAGGATGGCTCGATGTACGGTTTTCAACTATGGGCCAACCTGCCCAAATCCCATAAAATGATGGATCCCCGCTATAGAGATGTCAAGAGCGACCAGATCCCAGATGTCGAACTCCCGAATGGCACCAAAATCAGGATCATTTGCGGAAAAGTGGGGGATGTACAAGGGCCGGTTCGAGACATAGTCATAGATCCGGAGTACCTGGACATAACTGTTCCCGCTGGATCGGAATACACGCATCCAGCCAAGCGTGGTCATACTGCATTTGCGTACGTTATCGACGGAACTGGATGCTTTTGCAAGGAGAAGAAACCGTTCTCTTACGAAATAGAAGGCACGAACTACTTCGATTTGAGTCGAGAAGCTTTCCTTCGCAACGGAGACCTTGTCCTCTTTGATGATGGAGATCAGGTTATGGTCTCAACCGAAAAAGATCCAGTCAGATTCTTGCTGCTTTCTGGAAGGCCGATCGGTGAACCAGTTGCCTGGTACGGTCCAATCGTGATGAACACGAGAGATGAGCTGCGTATCGCTTTCNNGCTTCCAACTCTGGGCGAACCTCCCTTCTTCTCTCAAAATGACTGCGCCTCGTTACCAGGATGTCCCGTCACGCGAAATTCCCGAGATCATCGACGATGATGGAACGCTCGTTCGTATTGTGTGTGGTGATTTCTGGGGAAAGAAAGGCCCGGTGGATGGCATCGCGGCGGATCCCCGTTATCTCGACGTGAGCGTGCCACCAGGAAAGCGAAAGACATTGAAGGTCGAAACGAACCGGCACGCGTTCGCCTACGTGTTTGAAGGAACGGGATCGTTCCGTGACGCCTCCCAGCCCAAGACCGTTCGAACGGATCGCGTGGGATCAACCAGCGATTCGACGACAGAAGAAATCGGGAATCGGTCGCTCGTGCTTTTCGAC
>DPLS01000139.1 GCA_003541875.1 Bacteroidota bacterium
TCCATTTGATATTGCAGCCGATGCTCGGCTTCTGGTTTGGATCAACCGGTCTGCCGGCAAGTACCGCATCGAGCGCTGCTCTTACATCTCTTCCTGTAACAGGGGTGTCGTTGCCGCGACGGCTATCGTCCAGTTGTCCGCGGTACACAAGCTGCCTCGACGCATCGAACACGTAGAACTCCGGCGTGCAGGCAGCCAGATACGTTTTGGCTATTTCCTGATTCTCATCGAAGCAGACCGGAAAAGTAAATCCCAGTTCAATCGCCATCTCCTTTGTGCTTGCAGGTGAGTCTTCGGGATATGCCACGGGATCGTTGGAGGTGATCGCTACGATGCCCACCTCCTTGGTGCCGTAGTCCTTGCCGATGCGGGCGAGTTCATTCTCGATGTGCTTCACATATGGACAATGACGGCAGATGAACATGACAAGAAGGGCTTTCTTGCCCCGGAATGTTGCAAGAGAAATGGTTTTGCCGGTGACGACATCGGGGAGCGAGAAGCCCGGCGCCTGTGTGCCGAGCGGAAGCATTGTTGACGGTGTGGAGGCCATGGCCAGACCCTGGAGATTGTTTGAGAATAGTTGCTGCGCAAGTACTATGGTGATGTGTCTGGATGTCCCTTGCCGGGCGGCTCCTTCAGCACGCGGTCAATTGTTTTCATCAACACGGAAAGCTCATACGGCTTGATCAAAAACCCTTCGGCGCCAAGTTTCTCTGATTCGGTCGCACTCTTGAGATCTGCAAAACTCGTCATCATGATCACCCGCGTGTCGCTGTATTTTTCCTTGACGAACGTCAGCACCTCGAACCCATTCACGCGCGGCATCTTGATATCCAGGAGCAGCAGATCAAACCTCTCCTTCTCTATCGCCGCGATTGCCTCATCGCCGTCGGAAGCGACCTGGACGTTGAACCCGGCATCCAGCAGCTCAAGTCTCAGCACCGTTCTGGGTGATGCCTCATCGTCGACAACCAGAATTTTCTTTTTCTCGTCCATGGGCAACCTCCCTATGTTATTGTTGGGTCAATGGAGTCTTCGTTTTCCTCACCCAGTTCGGGGCTGAACCGGCGCTCTGCCTGAGTATGAGGTTCAACTGCGCGGCGTGGTGCTGCACGTGACGCATGTTGTATAGCAGCAACTCCGCGACGCTGATGTCGAGCCAGTCAAATCCGCAGCGTTGACGCGCCTTCTCGTCCGTCAGGGCTTCAATGGTTGCTCGGCATTTGCCGCGTCCATGTTCAAGGTACTTAAGAAGCTCATCTTTTGCATACACGCGTTCGGGAAGCAATCCCCGCTCATCCAATTCGTCCAGTGTGAATGGTACTGGAGGAGTGTAACCTTCCAATGAGTCAGAGAGGTAACAGTCCAGCCAGAAGAGCGCATGATAGACCGTGTACCAGAATTCCGGCTGCCTGGAGCGGTCACCCCAAAGAGTGTCGTGACAGGCAACCATGGCATTCTCGATCATATCTAGTGCCGCGCCGAACTGCCGCCAGATGATTTGTTTCCAAGTGGTGTCCAACTCAAACTCCCTATGAGAATTGTTGCGGTGGTCTGTGGCGGTGCTCACCCAGTGACCGCCTTCTTGTTAAGTCTTTTCCGCAGTGACACGATGATGCATGTTGAAAGTGCGAGCACGAGAACATTCCACACGGCATAGCTCACGAAGCCGGATACCGTGAAGACCCACGCGAGGTCTTGTGAAGCGATGATTGCGCCGATGATGCTGATGACTCCGTTGGCAATCATGAGCGCGGCGGTGACCTTCTCCAGTGTGTTCCGATTGAATACGGGCGCTGCGAACCATGTGGCAAGTCCTAGCAACGCGTAGCCCCACATCTCGATGGCCCAACACAGAGAGTTCGGATTCGAGAACGAAAAGGCAGCAATAAGCGACTCGTATTCCGGTTTGTACTCTCTTGCAAGGGCAGGGACAAAGGTTGTTTGACTAATGTAATTGAAAAAGATGAGTGTGGCAAAGGCCGCTGTAAGAATAACGGCAATCAAAGAGGTTGTCTTCTGGCCATCGTCGGCAAGATGGTGGAGGGCGGCCATCAGCACAACATAGCCAATGACGAGAGCAATCCCGCCGAAGAACGGGAGCGTTTGAACCGCATGGAAGTTGTTTACAAATGTCTGTGCATCCATCCACGCGGGTTGTGGGTGAACCAGATTAACGAGAACTAGGGCAAGTGGTCCGGAGAGAATAATGCCGATGAGTGTGGCAATCGCGCCGTAGATTCCAATCCGCAATGTCTTGGTCATGTCTCTGGAGTGTTCCATCATACGACTGTCATGTGGAGGACGATGAGCCACTTCCCCTCGATCTTTCTCAGCACGAGCAGGTTTCGACCCGATGCCTTCTGGCCGCTATTTGTCGCATCTTACCTGCACAAGACCGTTGCGAGATCGCACGACACATTGATTGACAGTACTTGTATACTATCAATATGTCCACCGCTGCTCATCCCCGTTTGAAAATTTGCAATGAGCCGATCTCTACCGTTGGCAACCAAACCTGCGACGTGCGATGAAATGTACTGGGCATCTTGGGTGTACATCGGCGCAAGCTCCTGAGCATCCGTGCCGTTGTACGCACGCAACCATTGGCTCGCAATCTGCTGCAACTCCGATGGGATCGTGTCCCGAGAGTTTCCGGAGGGCTCACGTTTCTCCTGGCCGAAAACAGAGCAGGTGAGAAACAGGAACAGGATGACGGTTGCATTCAGTTTCGTGGTAATTTCTATCATGGCTTTTGTTATGAAGTTCGTACCGTGTACCGTCCCGCCGAACTTGAGTGGAGAGCCGCTGGTTAGACGGCTGGACAAAGTGATTTACCTAGAGTCAGAGTGGCGGTCCTAATTTGATTAACATCCTCAACGAACTCTTCAAAGAAAGCTAAACCAAACTTGTCCTGATATTTCAGAGGATAGTGGGCGTAAACAACGCTCCCGTCCTTCCTTTCTGGATATTTCAATGCTTGATAGTACTCATCAATGGAAATTCCAGATTCATTGCAGAACGAAGCAATAAGAGGTGGCAATCTATCTTGGTTGATATACTTTCCGGCAACTAACCCAATGCGATGATTAGGAAAACAAGACTCAAACTCAGCCAGTAGCATTGAAAGTTTATGATGTTGCTCGATTAGACGTCCAGAAGAGATCAGAAACCCTTTGAAGATTACTTCCAAGGCATGATAAAAGTCGAAAAGAACCGGAAGAATGAGATTGTGGTCAGACCATTTTGTCTCTTGTTCGTATTCATCTTCAGAGATTGGGCTCGGCTTTAGAATAGAGTTGGCATTTCCTTGTTTGATGGTCTCAGCGACGACGCACTCTACCAAATGCAGGTAATCAACACCGACTTTCCAGAAGCCAAGAGCTTTCATAGATTTTCCACGGATAATGAGGCTGCCTGACCGTGAATTAGACCGGCACCGAGAATCTACCCAATCGTCACCAGACAAACAAGGCGGCCAGAAGCCGCCTTGTTTCA
>DPLS01000421.1:0-4238 GCA_003541875.1 Bacteroidota bacterium
GCTTTCATTGTCCAATAGGTTTGACATCTTGATATTTGCCTGTTGCTATGTGGGTGTCAAGGATGGCTGGCGTAATCATATCGTTCACTCTTGTGATCGTCTACATGGGACGCACCTTCGCCGCTTGGAAGGGTGTGCGAAAAACTGAAGCCGTCACGGAGAATAACCATCGGGAGTTGTTGAACGAGTGGGAAGTACAAAATGAGATTCCGAATGCGAGGCTGTCTCATTTTGCATGGCAACTTGCTCGACCAGATACACAGCGCGAAAAAAGAGAATCACAAACCAAAGGACATGTCATGTTTCTGAAACATCTTTACTCATCCATCATTGCCATTGTCTTGTTTACCGTCTTGACTGGAGCACTCTACCCGCTTGCAGTGACCGGCATTGCCCAACTCGTTTTCCCGGGAAAAGCAACCGGGAGCTTGATTCACAAGGATGGAAAGGCAATTGGTTCCGAATTGATCGGTCAGCCGTTCAGCAACCCGAAGTACTTCTGGAGTCGACCGTCAGCAACCGGTCCGTTTGCATACAACGCAGGCGCCTCATCAGGATCAAACTACGGACCACTCAATCCGGCGCTGCTGGATGCAGTACAAAAGCGGATCAAAGATCTGAAGGACGCTGATCCACAGAACACCAAGCCAGTCCCGGTCGATTTGGTGACTGCATCGGCAAGCGGACTTGATCCTCACATCAGTATTGCCGCCGCACTTTATCAACTTTCCCGAGTCGCACGCAGCCGAAGTATGAGTGAAGAGAAAGTGCGCTCTCTGTTAGACCAGTATGTCGAAGGCAGGCAGTTGGGCTTTCTCGGCGAACCTCGCGTCAATGTGCTCAAACTGAATCTTGCACTCAATGAGACTCAACCGTTGTCGGAGACGAAATAGCCATGGACATTATCTACATCGGCATCGTTATCGCATTCTTCCTCCTGACGTGGGGACTCATGAAACTGTGTGATGCTCTTGGAGAACATAAGTTAGGAGATAGATTATGAGCTGGCTCTATGTCATTGCCGGGCTGATATCGCTCGGACTGCTGGTCTACCTCTTTATTGCCCTACTGAAGCCGGAGATTTTCGAATGACACCCAGCGGAGCTCTGCAAATCCTCATCTACCTTGCGGCGTTGGTGCTTGTTGCCAAACCTCTTGGCAAGTTCATCGGTCGAGTATTTCAACGTGAGCGGACCTTTCTCGATCCCGTGCTTGGCCCCGTAGAGCGGCTTATCTACCGTCTTGCTCGAATCAGCTCTGACGAGGAGATGGACTGGAAAACAAACGCTGTGGCAATGCTTCTTTTCAACTTCGTCGGGCTGATTGTCGTGTATGTGCTGCAACGCCTTCAGCGGTTTCTTCCGCTAAATCCGCAGGGACTCGGTGCAGTCACACCAGATTCATCATTCAACACTGCGATCAGTTTTGCCTCTAACACGAACTGGCAAGGCTACGGCAGCGAGACTACAATGAGTTATCTAACTCAAATGCTTGGCATGACTGTGCAGAATTTTGTTTCAGCGGCAACAGGAATGGCCGTGCTCGCACTGTTCATTCGCGGGATCGCACGACATTCAGCCCAGACGCTCGGTAACTTCTGGGTCGATATGACTCGAAGTACGCTATACATCCTGCTGCCTCTTTCGTTTGTGCTCGCCCTCGCGCTTGTTTCGCAAGGAGTCGTGCAGACAATGTCTCCGTACACCTCCGTTCCGCTTCTTGAACAAACGACTGATGCCAGCGGAGCGAAAGTCACTGAGCAAGTCATCGCGGTTGGCCCCGCTGCTTCCCAGATTGCCATCAAGCAGCTTGGCACAAACGGCGGTGGTTTCTTCAACGTCAACTCCGCACATCCACTTGAGAATCCCACACCTCTCTCAAACCTCCTGGAGATGTTCTCGATCCTCCTGATTGCAGCGGCACTATGCTACACGTTCGGATATATGGTGGGAGACACTCGTCAGGGCTGGGCATTGCTTGCTGCAATGATGGTGATCCTGGTTTCATTTGTATGGATTACCTATCAGGCCGAATCTGCGGGCAATCCAAGGCTTGCCCCTCTCGGTGTGGACCAACACTCCACCAACGTGAACCCCGGCGGGAATATGGAAGGAAAGGAAGTTCGATTCGGCGTGCCGAATTCTGCGCTGTGGGGAATTGCAACCACCGCTGCCTCAAATGGTTCAGTCAACTCCATGCACGACTCGTTCACTCCAATGGGGGGCCTGGGCATGCTCGTGATGATGCAGCTCGGAGAAGTCGTGTTTGGTGGCGTTGGCTCCGGACTCTATGGGATGCTCGTATTCGTCATCGTCGCGGTGTTTGTTGCAGGGCTACTCGTCGGGCGAACGCCTGAGTACCTCGGGCATAAGATTGAAGCGTACGAAATGAAGATGGCGTCGCTTCTCATTCTTATCATGCCGCTCACGGCGCTTGGACTGACTGCCCTTGGGGTTGTTATGGATGCCGGCAAAGCAACCATCTTCAATCCGGGCGCGCATGGATTTAGCGAAGTGTTGTATGCGTTCACATCCCAGGGAAACAACAATGGAAGCTCGTTTGCCGGACTCGGTGCCAACACACCATTCTACAATCTCACAGGCGGCCTTGCAATGCTGATCAGTCGCTACTGGCTTGCAGTTCCAACGCTTGCGTTGGCAGGTTCACTTGTGAAGAAGAAGCTCGTTCCCGCAAGCGAAGGAACCCTGCTGACGCATACACCGCTCTTCGTCTTCTGGCTGATCGCAGTCGTTCTCATTGTCGGTGCCCTTAACTTTCTCCCGGCTCTGGCATTGGGGCCGATTGTCGAACATTTCATGATGGTGCAATAGGATGGTAACATCAACCTCAGAGCAACTCAAGAACAAACCCATAGCCTTGACCGGGGAGATGCTTCGACGCGCACTGGCAGATTCGTTCACAAAACTGAATCCACGGTTGATGGTCCGTAATCCGGTAATGTTCGTGGTTGAAGTCGGAAGTCTCTTGACCACATCACTGTGGATTCAGGCTCTATTAGGCACTGGTGAAGCACCAGCGTGGTACATTGGCAGTGTTTCGCTCTGGCTCTGGTTTACCGTCCTCTTTGCAAACTTCTCCGAAGCACTGGCAGAAGGCCGGGGCAAGGCGCAGGCGGACGCGTTGAGGCGCGCACGTAAGGACATCACTGCAAAGAAGATGAGCACCCCCCGTCATGGTTCAGCTTTTGAGGTCGTTGCATCAGCCGGATTGTGCAAAGGCGATGTATTCCTCGTTGATGCGGGAGATACCATACCCGCTGACGGCGAGGTGATTGAAGGGGTCGCTTCTGTTGACGAAAGCGCAATCACTGGCGAAAGCGCTCCAGTGATCCGCGAGTCGGGTGGTGACCGGAGCGCCGTCACTGGCGGCACGCGTGTGCTTTCTGACTGGCTGGTTATTCGACTCACCGCAGAGCCAGGCGGTGGATTTCTCGACAGAATGATCAAACTTATCGAAGGCGCCAAGCGTCAAAAAACACCGAACGAGATCGCTCTCAACATTCTTCTCGCTGCATTCACGATCATCTTTCTTGTGGTGTGCGTGACGCTCCTGCCCTTCTCGATCTTTAGCGTTGCGGCAGTTGGGCATGGGGCGCCTATCACGGTTACGGTGTTGGTTGCACTCTTGGTTTGTCTGATCCCGACAACAATTGGTGGACTTCTCTCGGCCATTGGCATCGCAGGCATGGATCGCATGATCCGGCACAATGTCATCGCGACTTCAGGCCGGGCCATTGAAGCTGCAGGTGATGTCGATGTTCTGTTGCTTGACAAAACTGGAACGATCACGCTCGGCAATCGAATGGCGACAGAATTCGCTCCTGCTCCCGGGATCACTAGGGAACGTCTTGCTGATGCAGCGCAACTCGCATCGCTAGCCGATGAGACTCCAGAAGGTCGCTCCATCGTCGTTCTCGCGAAAGAAAAATACGGACTTCGTGGTCGCGAGGTTCATGAAATCGCCGCGCAATTTGTTCCGTTCAGCGCGCAAACACGCATGAGCGGGGTAGACATTCAGCCTGATGGGAAAAACGGCAGAAGAATCATCCGAAAAGGAGCAGCCGACGCGATCAAAACGTTCATCGAACAGCAGGGTGGTACATTTCCAACGGAGGTGCTACAAACGGTAGGAGAAATCAGTCGGGTCGGTGCCACGCCTCTCATCGTTGCGGAGAACAAGGAGATTCTCGGCGTGATCCACCTGAAGGATATCGTCAA
>DPLS01000421.1:4533-7447 GCA_003541875.1 Bacteroidota bacterium
AGATGGGGATCAAGACCGTGATGATTACCGGCGATAACGCACTGACCGCAACGGCCATTGCGGCGGAAGCTGGTGTCGATGATTTCCTCGCGGAGGCAAAACCGGAAGACAAATTGAAGTTGATTCGCGACTATCAAAAAGGTGGCCGTCTCGTAGCGATGACGGGAGACGGTACGAACGATGCACCGGCGCTTGCCCAGGCAGATGTCGCTGTAGCAATGAACACCGGCACCCAATCCGCCCGCGAAGCAGCGAACATGATCGACCTCGATAGCAATCCGACGAAGCTGATGGAGATTGTCGAAATCGGCAAGCAGCTTCTCATGACCCGCGGGACGCTCACGACATTCAGCATTGCCAATGACGTTGCGAAGTACTTCGCCATTATCCCCGCGGCATTTGCGACAACGTATCCGGCTCTGAACGCGTTGAACATCATGGGTCTTGCTACTCCTGAAAGCGCCATCCTATCGGCAGTGATCTTCAATGCATTGATCATTGTTGCGCTGATTCCGCTGGCCCTGAAAGGTGTGAAATACCGTCCGGTGAGCGCTGTACAGTTATTGCGGAGGCACTTGCTCATCTATGGGGTGGGAGGTTTGATCGCGCCGTTTATCGGCATCAAGTTGGTGGACCTGTTTTTAGTTACGCTTGGTTGGGTATAGCCCCAGAATCGATACATCAACAACAATCAAAAGAGAAATATGAAACTTGTTTTTCTGTTCTTTCTCTCTGCAACAACACTATGCATGGCGCAGGAAGATTCCGTCGGGGCATCAGCAACAGAGCAGCCTGCCAGCGAACCATTTGCCTGGGGAGACTTCACATGGCTACAAGGGAATAGCCGTCTTCACAAACAGGTGCTCGATTCCAAATACTTCACCGGCGACATGACGATGGATATAAACTACAATGTCAACTTCAACCATCCGATAGACCACACGAATTCTGGTTCGACAGCAACCTTCCGCTCCGATGAGTTCAATCTCTCGTACATTGAAGTTGGAGGCGACTTCCATGATCCTGAAAGCGGTGCACGTGCAAGGCTCATGTTGCAGTTCGGTACCAGAGCAACAGGTGTTCCGCGCAACGACAACACTCCGTTGCGAGGACAATTTGACTTGTACACGGCTCTCCGATTTGTGACAGAAGGATATGTGGGAATGCATTTTAATACCATGCACGGCGTTAATGTCGACGTCGGTATTTTTAAATCCTATGTTGGCCTTTTGAGTTACAACAACTTCGAAAACTGGAACTATCAGCCATCCTTTACTTCGGATAACACCCCATGGTTCTTTACAGGAATCCGCATACAGACTTTTCCGACTGATCGACTCAAGCTTGAATACTGGATTATCAATGGCTGGCAAACATATGCAATGTTCAATGAACAGCCGGGAATCGGTTTTCAAATGATCTATCGTCCGCAGGAATGGATATCGATTCTCGCCAGTGCATATGGCGGATGGGACACTCCTAATGCACCCGGACGTTTCCGGTTCCATACTGACAACAGCCTGCTTATTCGTTATCGACATGTACCGGGTAGTTCAATTCCCAAAGCTGCATTCTCCATCACCGGAGATCTCGGTTTTGAGAATGGCGCAGGTGTAAAACCTTTCAATGGTACCGCGACGACCCCCGCACAGAATTTCCTGAGTTGGATGTTTTATCACCGTCTCTGGCTTGGTGAAAGGGAGCTCTTTGCCTGGACAATGGGCGGAGGTATGCTTCACAATCCAGGACGGTATCTGGCCCTGCTACCTACTGGTGCCGGAGTTCTGACGCAAAACCCGGGCGACAAGTTCGACTCTTGGGATTTTTCCACCGGCATTCAGTATATGCCAGGCGAACATGTCACGTGGGGGCTTGAATTTGTCCACCGACAGGCGAATGTTCCATATTTTGTGGGACATGGTGGACTCACATCACCAAATGGTTGGAATCCTCCGATCGGTGACCCGACCGGCTTCGTGGCTGATCTTGTCACAAGCGAAAACCGGATCACCGGTTCGCTCATCGTCCGGTTTTAGATCTGAGAAGCGTGAGCCGGTGACGGAGGAAGCCTATCCCGAGCCGTTCTTTATACTTTCTTTACACCTCTTCCCCGCACCTTTACCACCTCTTGATTGTGAAAGTGGAGCATCTTCACGAAACTGTAGGAGAGAAGATAGTGTCATACAGGAGATCCAATGACAACGACCGTAATCGTCATATCAACCGTCTTAGTACTCTACCTATTTACGTGCATTCGGCACTTCAGGAGACTGAGCCGGGACAAATGAGCGAGGCCGACCGTGGGGCGGCTTATTTCCCTCACTTTCTCCACAACAATCCCGCAGTATTGATTTTCGCCTACCAGCACCCAAACGAATAGTCTCCGCAACAGACCAACCGCTGTTGGAGTAACTCCGATCACAAAGAATCTGTCAAAGCGGTTTTGTACATTACAATATCATGACTCCTGGACCTGGCACCCGCCCCGACCCCGATACCCTTCTTCACGCATTGAAGAAAGAAGAGGAACGGGCAACAAAGGGAAAGCTGAAGATCTTCTTCGGCATGTGCGCCGGTGTAGGCAAAACATACGATATGCTCAAGTCAGCACACGAAGCTCACGGTAAGGATATCGATGTGGTCGTCGGCATTGTTGAGACACACAAGCGACCTGAGACCGAGGCTTTGGTTGCAGGGCTTCCCATTATCTCTCGCAAGAAAACTGAATACAAAGGAACAGCTCTTGAGGAGATGGATCTTGACGCAATCATCTCCCGCAAACCACAGCTTGTCCTGGTGGATGAGCTTGCCCATACTAATGCTCCTGGTAGCAGACACACGAAGCGTTACCAGGATGTTCTGGAACTGCTCGATAACGGCATGGACGTTTACACCACGCTCAACGTCCAGCACC
>DPLS01000152.1:0-8117 GCA_003541875.1 Bacteroidota bacterium
GAGTTGCGAACAGAAAGGGTCAATGCCATCCTAGGAACATCGCTCACAACAAACGAGGTAGTGAGGCAAGTTCGTTCACTGAATATCGAGCCGGTATCAAGGAAGGCAAAGGTCTTGAAGTGTCGAATTCCATCGTATCGGGTCGATCTTGAGAGAGAGATTGATTTGATCGAAGAGGTCGCCAGAGTCTATGGCTACGATAACGTCGAAGAGAAATCGACAGCCTCAATCGATTTCTCCCACCCGTTTGCGAAGAGTCAGTTCAGCGATGACGTCCGGTCGACATTGATTGGTTTTGGGTATCACGAGGCGATATCGTACACCCTCCAAGATACCAAGACAAGTGAAGAGAGTGGCGTCACTCCTGTGCGGTTGCTGGGTCTTCAGAGTTCTGAGACCGCCGCGATGCGCACTTCGCTTGTGCCAGGTCTCCTGACTTCCGTGGCACGTAACGCCAGCTTTGGTACAGACGATGTCAGGCTATTCGAAATTGGAAAGGTGTACTGCCAGGACGAAAGTTCCCAGCCAAAACTCGTGGAACACTTTCTGGAAGAGGAGCGGATTTGCCTTCTGCTTTCAGGGAAAAGGGCTCCACAGCATTGGAGCGTTTCTACAGAGCTGTATGATATCTTCGACTTGAAGGGGGAGGTATCCGATCTCGTGCTGAAGTTTGCTCTTGACAAAAGTAGCTTTATTTGTTATCCTACCAGCAATCGTTTAGCTGATAACGCGATAGCCATTGAAATCAATGGAAGTTACGCCGGCTACATGGGGAATGTTGCGGCGGAAGTGCTCAAGAGATTTGGCATTGAGCAAGAAGTGTTTGTGGCGGAGATTTTAGTTGAAGCGCTCAGTTCAGTCAAGCGAGGGAAGCAGTACTCACCGCTTCCACGGTATCCGAAAGTTCGGCGAGATGTCGCTTTCGTCGTTGACGAATCGACGTCTGCAAGGAGCGTAGAGGATATCATCCGAAGTGCGTCGAGCTCGTTGCTGCAAGCGATTGACTTGTTCGACGTCTATCGGGGCGAGAATCTCTCGGCCGGGAAGAAAAGCTTGGCTTTCGGTCTTGATTTGATGTCCCTTGACAGGACATTGACCGATGAGGATATAGAATCGGAAGTAAAGAGTATTGTTGAAGAAGTGATACGTAAATCAGGTGCAGTGCTGCGGGCTGTGTAGGGTATGAAGCAGTCTCCTTCAAGGAATGAGGCCATAAACGTGGAACAAAATTTGGCTGAAACGACACAGACCCCGCAAGGCGACACGAAAGTGATTGATGCGTGGCTGAAGAACCTTTGGGATAGAGCGAAGAAAGCCGCAGAATTGATTGCTCGGCTGCGCGCTGAGAAAGCAGAGCTTCAAGCCAGGCTGGCATCGATCGAAGAAGAGCTTGCCCGGGTGAAACAGGATCTCTCGAAACACGAGGAGATGGTTCGCTCGCTCTCTGCTGAGCAACATGAGGAAGACAATTCTTTCCTGTCGAATGGCGAACGAGAGGAGCTGAGCGCGAGAGTCAAGGATCTCCTGACAAAGCTGGACGGCTACGTCTAGGGAGATCTTCGTCGGCAAGACAGTATGTTGAGACGGCACTACTAGACAACAATTGACCAACAGCACTATCCACAGGCACATGACAACAGATAGGAAGAGCATCAAAGTAAAGATCTTTGGCTCGGAATATCCTCTGCGTGGTGAGAGCGAAGAATTCACCCGAAGAGTGGCCACGTATGTGGATGACATGATCAACACCATCCACAGCAAGATTCCCGACCAGCCTACGCTTACCGTTGCAGTTCTTTCGGCACTAAATATCACAGAGGACATGTTGAAAGAGCGTGAGCGATCGAAGGGGCTAACAACCCAGGTAGAGGCAGAGCTCAGCAAACTCACGAACTACCTGGACAATTGTCTGCGGGAGAACTAGTCTCCGTGCGTGGTGTTCATTCCACCTGTTGGAGGGAAAGAGTACGTCATAACATAAGACGTTGTCGGATCGATATCCGCACTGTCTACCGTCTCAAACATTATAAAGAACCAACACTTTATAAAATGGGAGCCCGACTCATGGGCGTTGATTACACGCCTCACTCCTGGTAACCGGGGTTCTTGCGAAGACATTCCGCCTCCGGCGGGACGAGCGAGAGAGTGGAAGTAAAAGGCGTTCAGGCGAGCACCCACTGTGTTTGGAAAGGTTCTTTAATAATCCTTTTCAGAAACGGTTGCTGTGCGGATTTTTTTTTGTTTTTTGAAAACGTGAATGCGAGGTCAGTATGGAAAATTATCTCATGCTTATTGTTGCTGTCCTAACTTGTGGAGTTGGTGTCTTGGCAGGCTGGTTTTTCAGCGCACGAGCCTCGAACAGCAAGCTTGCTTCGGCAAAGGAAGTGGCAAAGAAGATCGTCGAGGAGGCGGGTAAAGAAGCTGAAACTCTTAAGAGGGAAAAGCTCCTTGAAGTGAAGGATGAGTGGTACGCCAAGAAAAAGGATTTTGATGCCGACATCCAGAGCAAGCGGGCAAAGCACCAGGCACAGGAAAAAGCTCTTGAAGCGCGTGAGGAGAATATTGATCGGAAAGTGGATCTCCTCAACAAGAAGGAACGGGAGCAGGCGGCTCTTAGGAAGGCCCTCGAGGACAAATCCAAGACGCTTGAGTCGAAACAGCAGGAACTTGACAAAGCAGTTGCGGAGGAAAACCTAAGACTTGAGCGGGCTTCGGGTCTTTCCCGGGATGAGGCGAAACGAATCCTCATGGAAAATCTTCTCAACGATGCACGCGCAGAAGCTGCCCACATGCTCAAAGAGGTGCGTGACAAGGCCAAGGACGAGGCAAAACGTGATGCACAGAAGCTTATTGTGCAAGCAATCCAGCGGACTGCCGCCGACCATTCGGTTGAGACCACGGTAAGTGTGCTTAATATTCAGAGTGACGAGATGAAGGGTAGGATTATCGGGAGAGAGGGGCGCAATATACGAGCATTCGAGGCTGCGACCGGCGTAGACGTGATTGTAGATGACACGCCTGAAGCCGTTATCCTCTCAGCATTTGACCCCTTCCGACGCGAAGTCGCTCGAGTGTCGCTCGAACGGCTCATCGCAGATGGTCGCATCCACCCAGCTAGAATTGAAGAGGTTGTGGAGAAGGTCCGAGGAGAACTTGAGGAAGAAGTTATTCGAACGGGAGAGAATACGTTGCTCGAAGTGGGTCTGCACGGAGCACACAAAGAGATCCTAAGTCTTCTAGGCCGCATGAAGTATCGTTCCAGTTATGGTCAGAACATGCTCCAGCATAGCACCGAGGTCGCGTTCCTCACAGGGATGATGGCTTCTGAATTGGGTTTGGATGCATCACTTGCCAAACGTGCCGCGCTGTTTCATGACATCGGGAAGTGTGTCGATAAGAGTGTGGAGGGACCGCATGCACTCGTCGGCGCAGATGTGGCAAAGAAGTATGGTGAACACCCGACCGTGGTCAACGCCATTGGCTCACATCATGATGATATCCCGATGGAGTCTCCGATCGCTGCCCTCGTCCAGGCAGCAGACTCGATCAGCGGAGCGCGTCCTGGAGCCCGCAGAGAGTCGGTTGAGGGATACGCGAAACGACTTGAGAAGCTGGAGACCTTGGCTCAGTCATTCCAAGGGGTTGCACGAACCTATGCAATCCAGGCCGGAAGGGAAATCCGAGTCGTGGTCGAACAGGACAAGGTTGACGATGTAATGGCCGACCAGTTGGCGCACGACATAGCTGCCAAGATCCAACAGGAAATGGAATACCCGGGCCAGATCAAAGTCATCGTGATAAGAGAATTCAGATCGGTAGCGTTCGCAAAGTAGATCGGATCCAATCTGAACTCGACCGTGCTCCCGTTCTTCGCATAGCGACCAACTTCGGAGTAAAATGAGACGGCCAAAATCGTATCCGTTTTTGCGGGTTGGGGTGACTGGCGGCATCGGCTCGGGTAAGTCCACGGTTTGCAGGTTGTTCTCGGGTCTTGGGAGGCATGTCATCTTTGCTGATGATGTTGCTCGTCGCATTGCAGACGAAGACCCCGAGGTGAAACAAGCCGTCCTTCAGGAATTTGGCCCCACCGCATACCTCTCCAATGGTCTCCTCGACCGAAAAGGGATCGCTTCAATCGTCTTCACAAATCGGAACAAGAGAGAGAAGCTTGATTCCATAGTTCATCCTCGGGTCTTTGAGTGTATTGACGCACAACTCGAGTCCCTTAGCCGCGACACATCTTTCCCCTACATCCTTGTTGAAGCCGCCTTGATCTTTGAAACAGGCATGGAGAAGTCGCTGGATCACGTCATCGTTGTGACGGCAGAGGAGGAAACTTGTATACAGCGGGTTGTCATGAGGGAGAAAGTTCCTCCTGAAGAGGTGAGGCGACGTATAGCCTCCCAGATGCCGATGACGAAGAAATCGAGGCGGGCAGATTTCGTCATTCAAAACAACGGCGCGGAATCTGATCTGCGCGCGACGGTGCACTTTCTTGACAAGGTGCTTTTTGAAATCAATGCGCAACGAGAATCATGAACATTGCCGAAATAGAAGCGTCGCACTTCTTCCAGACGTACAAGCGGCTGAAGATCGAAATCGATCGGGGTGAAGGTCCGTATCTGATTGCCAAGGATGGCAGTCGCTACCTTGACATGTTCGGAGGGATTGCTGTAAACGCCCTTGGGTATAACCATCCCAAAGTGAACTCGGCAATCGACGCACAGGTGAGGCGTTATCTTCATGTCTCAAATCTGTTCTATCAGGACACTCAAATCGAGCTCGCCCAATTGCTCTTGAAGGCGTCGGGGTTTTCAAAGCTCTTCTTCACGAACAGCGGTACCGAAGCCATCGAGGGAGCGTTGAAGCTGGCTCGAAAATGGGGGAAGCCTCAAGGGAAAGAGAACATCTTCGGATTGACGGATTCTTTTCACGGCAGAACGTTCGGCTCGATGTCCATCACGGGCCGGGAGAAGTATCGGGAAGGCTACGAGCCGTTCTTGCCCGAGACGTCGATTCTGAAGTTCAATGATGTTGATGACTTGGAAAAGAACATCAATACAAAAACGCTGGCGGTGGTTCTTGAGTTCATTCAGGGCGAGGGAGGAATCAAGCTTGTTACTCCCCAGTACATTGAACTGCTGGAGCGACTCCGGTCAAAGTTTGGATTCATCGTCATCGCCGACGAGATTCAATCGGGGCTCGGGAGGACGGGGAAGCTCTTTGCATTTCAACATTTCAACTTTGAACCAGACATCGCAGTTGTCGCCAAAGCAATTGGCGGTGGGTTACCCTTGGGAGCATTCATAGGAAAAGAACGTCTCAGTGGGGTATTTACTCCGGGAGTCCACGGCACCACGTTTGGGGGAAACCCTGTGGCTTGTGCTGCGGGGCTAGCGACGGTCGGAGAGATTCTTCATGGTGGAGTCATGCAGAATGTTGTTGAGATGGGGAGTTACCTTTTTGGGAAACTCGAACAGCTCAAGATGGAATTTCCGGATTGTGTATTGGAGGTCCGAGGGAAGGGACTGATGGTTGGCTTGGAACTCAAGTTTGATGGTGCTGAATTCATTGAGCGGATGATGGCGAGACATGTACTTTTGAATCTTACCAATTCCACGGTGGTGCGATGGCTCCCACCCCTGAATATTGGCAAATCGCATATTGACGAGGCAGTGCATGCAGTTGCAACGGCTTTGGCAGAAACAAGGCAGAATAGGGAGACAGGCTAGCGCGTGGAGGGGTTGCGGACTGCAAAATCCAGGGTGTAGAGGGTTGACATTTGGATTAAGGAGAAGTATATTCCTGCGCATATTCTCACCTGCCTTCAAGGCAGAATTCGTAAAACAACATCGGAGGTCCCATGGTAAAGAGACTTGGTATAACGGTTGTGCTGGTTGCCGTGATAGTGGGGAGTGTTGTTGGTCAGGCAAAGAATGGGGGTATTGCGAGACAGATTGCAATGGGCGGATCACAAGGATCAAGCGGTTTGGTATTGAATCCGTTTATCATGGAAGATCCCGCACTGCTGTTGCTAAACCCTGCGTATCAGGGAATGTACTCAGACTACGCGTGGATTAACGTCGGTGGCGGGACACTCAACAACCTATCGACTGGCAACAATGGTTACACGCAACAAAACGCAGGTGTTGCTTTCGCTTTCAACCGTGAGTGGGCTTTTGGTGTTACTCTTTCCTATGATCCTTCTGCCGTCAACGTAGTGAACGGGTTGATTTCTGGCGGCGGCTTGGGTTTACCCGGTTTCGGTATCAATCAGCGCCCGGCCCAGAATATTCCAGCCGTGGCGAATGTGTGGGAAGTGCTCGCGAGTTATCGCATGAGCAGTACCATGACCTTGGGATTCGGTTTTACATACGGCACATCGAAGTTTGACACAACCTTCAGCGCCACTGGAGGCGTTTCAGGCGAGCGTCTTGCGTCGTCAAGCATGTTGGGTTTCAGAGCTGGAGCAGTCGTTGATCTTGGTTCAGGATCATCATTTGACGCTAGCGCTGCGCTCCGACTGGACAAGGCGACTGACAACATCACATCGAACACAGGAAGTGGAGGTGAGTACTCTGCCTCCGGAACTGAAATTCAGTTCCAAGCCCGTGGAAAATTCAAGATGTCGAATCGATTCAACTTCGTCCCCTATGGTATGCTGGGGATTCTTTCGGCTGAACCAAAGGAAGATGCTTTTCCGCTTGGTGGCGCAGCTCAAACCCTGAGCAACAAAATCAGCGGTCTTGCCTACGCGCTTGGAGTGGGAGGCGAGTACCACACGTCGAGCTTCTATCTTGCCGGTGGCGTCAGCTATCAATCAGCTCAGCTCAAGGGGGAAGCGTCCAATTCCACGCCGCCTGGCAGTGCTACCTACACAGCAACACTATCGGGTTTACCGGTGTTCAATCTCGGATCCGAATTCTGGATAATAAACTGGCTTGCCGGTCGGGTTGGATATTATAGGTCGATGGCGAGCTTCAAGATCAAAAACGAGCAGTCTGGTGGAGGCCTTTCCGCAACAGGTGAGTCGACAAGATCATTCCCCAACAGTTTCATGTTTGTTGGCGGTATTAATCCTGCCACGCATGACGGGCTTGTTACTCTTGGCTTAGGACTCCGTTTTGGCGGTTTTGCACTTGACGCAACAGTGAGCGAAGAAGCCCTGCGTCGCGGCCTCGGACTCATCGGTTCGCAGGATAATATCAATACGTTCGGCTACATTTCGACAAGCTACAACTTCGGCGAGTAGTCACGCAGTCGGCATCTCTGAAAGGCGGCCCCGCATACGGGGTCGCCTTTTTTGTTCAGCTTCCTGATACGGAATCTTGACTGATGGTCCATCGCTTCGATTTTCTCGTCATCGGCAGCGGCATTGCCGGACTCTCCTATGCATTGAAAGCCTCTGCATTCGGCTCAGTTGCGATTATTACCAAAAAGGAAAAGGCAGAGTCGAACACGAACTACGCGCAGGGTGGGGTCGCGGCTGTGATGTCGGTCGTAGACTCATTCGAGATGCATGTGAAAGACACACTCTCGACCGGGCAGGGGCTCTCGCATTGCGATGCAGTTGAAACGATGGTGAAGGAAGGTCCGGACCGCCTTCGCGAACTAGTCGACCTCGGTGCCGAGTTCACGATGACAAACGGCCAGCTCGATTTGGCCAGAGAAGGAGGGCATTCGACGAGCCGCATAGTTCACTCGAAGGACCTTACCGGCCGAGAGATAGAACGAGCACTCTTGCATTCGGTGGCGATCACCCCCAACATCGTGACCCTCGAGAACCATGTAGCCATCGAGTTGCTCACCGAACATCACACCTCGAAGAAACAACTCGTCGATCGGTCGAACACTCATTGCTGGGGAGTGTACGCGTTAAACCAGAAGAACCATCGCGTGGACACCTTCTTTGCCAAGGTTGTGATGCTGTGTACTGGAGGACTTGGACACGTATATCTTCATACAACAAATCCACCAATTGCCACCGGCGATGGAGTGGCGATGTCGCACCGGGCAGGAGCGAAGATTGGAAACATGGAGTTCATTCAGTTCCATCCTACGACGCTCTTCAACTCCGGCAATCCTTCGTTCCTCATTTCGGAAGCAGTGCGCGGCTT
>DPLS01000152.1:8410-8925 GCA_003541875.1 Bacteroidota bacterium
CGTCGCTCGTTGGCGCCGAGGGATATCGTTGCCTATGCGATTGATACTGAACTGAAGAAGCGGGGGGATGATTTTGTACTTCTGGATCTCCGTCACTTGCCTCGGGAGAAGGTTGTAGAGCAGTTTCCATACATCTATCGTACCTGCTTGGAGAAATACAAACTTGATATCACGAAAGAGCCAATTCCCGTCGTTCCTGCTGCCCACTACTCATGTGGCGGAGTTGTCACCGATATGAATGGTCGGACGACCATAAGTGGGCTTTACTCCTCGGGTGAGGTCAGCATGACTGGTGTCCATGGAGCAAACAGGTTGGCAAGTAATTCTCTTCTCGAAGCGCTCGTGTTCTCGCACCGGGCTGCCCAGGACGCCAAAGAATTTCTCAAATCGTATTCCACGACCATTCCTGAGATTCGTGAGTGGGATGACAGCGGCACAATCAATAGTGAGGAATGGGTTCTCATCTCCCACAACAAGCGTGAGATTCAGCAGATTATGTGGGACTACGTCGGCAT
>DPLS01000152.1:9207-9417 GCA_003541875.1 Bacteroidota bacterium
TTGGAGCGTGCGTTGCGTCGGATGGAGTTGCTGCAGAGTGAAATCGAAACCTTCTACAAGAAGACGAAAGTGACCGAGGGTCTCATCGAACTTCGCAATCTTGCGGCGTGTGCAATGCTCATCATTCAATGCGCAATGAAACGTCGCGAGACGCGAGGACTTCAGGTGCGAACAGACTACCGCGATCGGAACGACAAAGAATTTTTGAGC
>DPLS01000018.1 GCA_003541875.1 Bacteroidota bacterium
CGACGGAGTTTAGCCTGTTTCAAAATTACCCGAACCCGTTTAACCCATCAACAACAATAGCGTTCTCTCTTCCAAGGAGTAGCGAAGTTCGGCTCGTGCTTGTGAACTCGCTGGGTCAAGTTGTGAAGGACATTGCAAGCGGAAACTACGAAGCAGGTGAACATCGGATGACCGTAGATGCATCCGATCTTGCAACGGGTGTTTACTTCTACAGGTTGCAAGCAGGTGAATTTGTTGACATGAGGAAACTCGTGCTCATCAAGTAACCGGGCCGAGTTCTTACCTCGCTGACTGTGCATGAAGCCAAAACGGGACCGTGGAAAGACCCCCGGTGTGTCATCGATCCTGAGAAGCAGAGCAACTCACCGTCGCAGCTTCACTGCCTTAGACGATTCCCTAATAACAAACTCTGTCTCCAGCACGACGCGTTCGACAGTCAACATTGTCGGCGATTCGATGTTCTGAATCAGGATCTCTGCCGCTCGCATCCCGATCTCGATTTGAGGAGCACGGATGGTCGTCAAGGGAACCGGATAGATTTTCGCATACGAGATATCGTCATTGCCGACAATCGAGATGTCATCGGGTATGCGGATCCCCAATTCTCTGAGCGCAGTCATCACAGCAAGAGCCTGCTGGTCATTGAAACAAACGATCGCTGTCGGATAATCCTTGCGCCGTTTTTGCCTGAAGAACTTCAGCGTGTTGCCATAACTTTCTTCGTGTCGTGACCCGACAGACACGATCATGTCTTTGTTGAAAGCAAGCGTGCTCTCGCTGAAGGCGTGCCGGAAGCCCTCGATCCGTTCGTGTGTGTGTGAAGATGCCGGGGGACCTGCGAAGTGGACAATCTTCGTGTGGCCGCTATCAATCAGGTATTTAACTGCCTTTTTGATTGCCCGTGAGTTATCAATCGCGACCACATTTGCCTGGATTCCTTTGACATCTTCTAGGAGAACGAAAGGATAGTTTATCATCTTCAGTCTGAAGAGATGGTCAATCTCGGCGCCCTCAACGATGGGGGCAATAATAGCGCCTTTAATGTCTTTCGACGAAAAGAGGTGCGTGAACGTTTTTTCACACTCATGATCGTTTTCCGAACTTGCAACGATCACCGCATACCCTTTGCTGTTTGCATACTCTTTCACGCCGGTTGCTATGGTGGTGTAGAACGGATAGTTCAGATCCTTGATGATGATCCCGATGCTTTTATCCTGACCGCCATTCTTGAGATTCCTGGCCACACCCTTGGGACGAAAGTGCAGCTCCTTCATGACTTCGAGTACATAGTCGCGCGTGCTTGGCTTGACGGTCCTTCTGGCATTTATCACAGCAGAAACAGTTCCCTTTGAGACCCCCGCTCGCTTGGCAACTTCTACGATCGTTATCCGTTTCATGGCTACTCCTGTTTCCTACGTAGATTCCACTATTGAATCGGTTCAATACAAGATAACAAAAAGAGAGCTCAATTTCCGAAGGGGGCAAGATAACTACACATTTGACAACCACCGTCAATGTTCGTAATTTGAATCGGTTCAATTGTTTTTGTTGAACACACAGACAGATGCTCAAACTTCTCCATTCCTCATCATTTACTCTAAACGAAGTTAAGTCAAGGGTGAGACCATGAAATCCGTATCCAATTCCATGTGCAGACTCTTCCGATTCCATTGTTGCATATCCATAGAATGCCAGCAGAGCCCAACTCTGTTCAGAGCCGTTCTTCTGTTGCTCGCCTTTGGTCTCTCGCAAACCGTGCTGGCAAGCGGCAACGCGTCATACGTTTCCACGAAGAAAGAAGCCCTCGCGTTCCCGCTCTGTGTCTCAGGAATACCCTCAACGATATGTCTCAACTCGAAAGACTATCCCGGAGTAGTTCGCGTTGCGAAACAACTTCAGGATGATATCTATCGCGTAACAGGTTCACACCCCGGTCTTTCAATGGATACGATTCCACGATCGCACGCGGTAGTCTTGATCGGAACATTGGGTAAGGACCCAGTAATCGACAGGTTGGTGGAAAAGAAGAAACTTGATGTGAATGGTATTGCGGGGAGGTGGGAGACATTTCTGATTCAAGTAGTTGACAACCCATTCCCCAATGTTGCCCGGGCTTTGGTTATCGTCGGCAGTGACAAGCGCGGCACTATTTACGGCATGTACGATCTTTCAGAACAGATCGGGGTCTCCCCCTGGAATTGGTGGGCTGATGTTCATGTGAAGAAGCAATCCGCCCTCTATGTTCTGCCCGGCCGTTATACGCGTGGCGAACCCAAGATCAAATACAGAGGCATTTTCATCAACGACGAACAACCGGCGCTCTGGGGATGGGCCTCCGAGAAGTTCGGTGGATTTAATCACAAGTTCTATGCTCATGTGTTCGAACTCATTCTCCGCCTGAAGGGGAACTACCTGTGGCCGGCCATGTGGGGCCGGGCTTTCTATGACGATGATTCCCTGACTGCTCCGCTCGCAGATGAGTATGGAATCGTCATTGCCACATCGCATCACGAGCCGATGATGCGCGCTCATGATGAGTGGCGTCGGTATGGCAAGGGAGGCAAATGGAATTATGAGAAGAACGACTCCTCGTTGAGAGAGTTTTGGAGGGAAGGGATCAAGCGTATGGGCTCGTACGAAAGCGTTGTCACACTCGCGATGCGCGGCGACGGCGATGAACCGATGACGCAAGAGGCGAATGTTGCATTACTGGAACGAATCGTGATGGATCAGCGGAAGATTCTGGCAGATGTAACGGG
>DPLS01000297.1:0-2300 GCA_003541875.1 Bacteroidota bacterium
GCTCCACGACATCGATGTAACAAAGAAGAGTGTAAGTCCCGAATAAAAACCAGAATGTCCCCCAAAACACCCGACCGGATTTCTTTTTGCCGAACCCGTCTATTGCTTTGACAAGACCAAGCACCGCAACTAACGCCCACAACACGGGCATCCATCCAAAGCTGAAAACGTCAAATCGGTCGAGCAGCATTGCCACTCCAACAAGAATCAAACCGACACCAAACCACGAAACCTTTTTCACGGTCAGGCTCCTTGGGGAGTGCTGGTCAGCGGTTCATCTGGAACGATGATCGCCATGAGAATGTAGGCAAAGAGTGTAAGTCCGAATGATGCAAATGCTGAGATGACGAAGAGTACTCTGACGATTGTCGGGTCAATGCCAAAGTGGACACCGAGTCCGCCGCACACTCCAAACATCTTGCGCTCGGAGCGCGAACGATAGAGCTTGTGCAGTGACGCTACGGTATTCTCGGTCGATACAGGCTGATCAGCAGGCGTTGCTCCCGACGATCGTGATGTCGCCTGACTGGTCAAGTAGTTGCGTCCGCCAAAGAGAAACGCAACGCCAACGAGAATCAGAATTGTGGGAAGCATGAGGTCCCACGAGAATCCCCACCACCTGTGCCAAACACCCAAGTTGCTCATCAACCAGATGGCACCAACCGCTACCAACAAGATCCCCCAAAACCGATGGTTCGATGTTGAAGAGACAGTGCCCCGCGATTCTCCCGGAGGGGCAACTGTAACTGGACTTGTGGGCATGATGATCATACCAGCGATGTACAAGAGTATTCCTGAACCACCAAGGAGTGTCAAGAGAACCCACACAATGCGCACAAGTGTTGGATCAAGCCCAAAGTACTCTGCCACGCCACCACACACGCCATCTATCATTCTGTTCGTGCGTGATTTATAGAGTCGTTTCATCACAATGGAAGTACTCATGACCAACTCCTTTCCGCAAGCTGACACCTACTGATACGACCTAGAGGGATACATGTTGCGACGCTCATCAACAAAAAAGGCTGGCCATTGTTGGCCAGCCCTGTCAAGAGGTCTCTTCCACGAAGCCTTCACACTTCCATGATCTCCTTCTCCTTCATGGCAAGATGATTGTCGATGTCTTTGATCATTTTGTCCGTCATCTTCTGAACTTCAATCTCCGCCTTCTTGCGGTCGTCTTCAGAGAAATGTTCCGCCTTCTCAGATTTCTTCAGATGCTCAATCGCGTCACGGCGGATGTTGCGGATGGCGATCTTCCCATCTTCTCCAAACTTCTTCGTAAGCTTCACCAACTCTCTGCGTCGTTCCTCGTTGAGCGGGGGAATGGGAACGCGGATATTGTCGGCGTCCTTTACCGGATTCAATCCGATGTTGGCACTCAACACAGCCTTTTGGATCGCATCGATGGCGCTTTTGTCCCAAGGCGTAATTGAAAGCGCGTGCAAGTCAACCACTGCAATGTTAGCCACCTGCTGAAGCGGCATCACTGAACCATAGTATTCCACCTTTATGCCTTCAAGAAGAGCAGTCGTGGCCTTCCCGGTCCGGATTTTGATGAGCTCCTGCCGCACAACCTCTACTGCTTTGTGCATTCTGTCTTCTGTTTCTTTTAGGATTTGCTTAACCATAGATGTCCACCGTCTTTTGTTTCAGGATTTGGCAACGGGGTCAGACACACGTGTACCAACCGCTTCACCCATAATGAGACGCTTCAAGTTCCCCGGGGTGTTCATATTGAAAACGAGAATGGGGAGATTGTTCTCTCTGCACAGCGTAATCGCGGTCATGTCCATGACCTTCAGGTTCTTCTGCAGAACGTCAAGGTATGAGATCTCCGGGAACCGGAACGCCTTCGGATTGTGCTCGGGGTCCGAATCGTACACTCCGTCCACACGGGTTCCTTTGATGATCACGTCCGCCTCAATCTCCACGGCCCGTAATGCAGCTGCAGTGTCGGTAGTGAAGTATGGATTGCCGGTTCCCGCCCCAAAGATCACGATCCTTCCTTTTTCCAGATGCCGCACTGCCCGGCGACGAATGAATGGCTCGGCAATTGTTTCTATCCTGATCGCCGAGACCAACCGGGTGAACATTCCTTCGTGTTCCAACGCGCTTTGCAATGCAAGTGCGTTGATGAGAGTGCCAAGCATCCCCATATGGTCGCCGGTCACTTTGTCGATGTTGTCCGACGAGTTGGAGACACCCCTGTAGATGTTCCCACCCCCAATCACGATCCCCAACTCCACGCCGAGATCCTTTACCTGTTTGATCTCCGCTGAGTATTGTTTCAGGACGTG
>DPLS01000297.1:2607-13727 GCA_003541875.1 Bacteroidota bacterium
AACACACGCTTGTACTTTGGCTTTTCCATCGAGTGATAATGTAGTATGAATGCAACAATGTCCCCATGGAGGGGACATTGCGGCTTACTTGGTCTCTTCGCCCAAATGGAATCTCGTGAATCGCTTCACAGCTCCAGGCTGGGCAGGATTCGACTCGCGCAACACGTCTCGAATTGTCTTGCCGGGATCTTTGATGTAGGTCTGCTCGGTAAGCACGACTTCCTGGTAGAATTTTTCCAGTCTGCCCTGCGCGATCTTGTCCTGGATCTGCGCCGGCTTGCCTTCATTTTTCGCCTGCGTCCGGTAGATGTCGAGTTCACGTTCTATCCATACCTTGTCTACCTGATCACGGGTGACAACCGCCGGGTTCATGGCCGCAATTTGCATCGCAACATCGCGGGCTACCGGCGTACCGGCTGCGACGCCCTCCAACTCAACAAGAACCCCAATCCTGTTTCCGAGGTGCGTGTAGGCTGATACTATGCCGTTGGGTGCCTCTATGATTTGAAAACGACGAAGGTCTATCTTCTCTCCTACCTTCGCCAGGACATCGTTCATCAGGTCCGAGATTTTCTTCCCAGCGGCAGTGGCTATACCAAGCACCGCATCAAGTGATTGTGGTTTGTGGATCTCGATGGCTTCTGCGACTGCGTGCCCGAATCTGACAAAGTCCTCGCTCCGTCCAACGAAATCCGTCTCGCAATTCACTTCAACGACGACACCGGTTTTGGCATTGCCACTAACACGGGTCACGATCACACCTTCTTTGGTCGCACGGTCCGAGCGCTTCTGGCCAATCGCTGCACCCTTCTTTCGCAGGTGTTCAATCGCTGCATCCATATCACCGCCAGTACTCTCGAGGGCACGCTTGCAGTCCATCATGCCAGCGCCGGTCTTGTCCCTGAGCTTCTTGATCATTTCAGATGTAATATCCATAGCTTTCTGTTCAGTTCTCTCTTGGTATCCGTTCAATTAATTCAATGCGGCTTTCTCATCGGCGTGATCTTTGCCTGCGTTTTCTGCTTCAGCCGCCATCTCCATCTGGCGAGTTGCAGACCGCTCCTTCCCGAATATCACCGCATCTGCAAAAGCTTTTGTAATCACCTGAACTGACTTGATCGCGTCGTCGTTTGCCGGAATGACATAATCAACCACTTCGGGGTCGCAATTCGTGTCAACGATCGCAAACACCGGAACACCAAGACGACGCGCTTCTTTCACAGCTATCGCTTCTTTCTTGATGTCGACAACGAAGATCGCTCCAGGTAACCGGGTCATCTCAACAACGCCGGAAAGTACCTTATTGAGCTTCTCCTTCTCACGGGAAAGGAAAAGTCCTTCCTTTTTCGTCAGCTTGTCTAACGTGCCATCACTTTCCATCTTCTCGATGTTCGTGAGACGCTTCACGCTCTTCCGAATCGTGGTGAAGTTCGTCAAACATCCACCAAGCCATCGGTCACTGACGTAAAACTGGCCACAACGAACGGCTTCTTCTCGGATGATATCCCTCGCCTGTTTCTTCGTGCCAACGAAGAGCACACGCTTGCCTTCGGCAACGACATTCGCAATGGCATTGCTGGCATCGTCAAGGAGGGATTTTGTTTTCATGAGGTCGATAATGTGGATCCCGTTGCGTTCCATGAAAATGTACGGTCGCATCTTGGGATTCCATCGGCGGGTGAGGTGTCCGAAGTGACACCCCGCTGCAAGCAATTCAGCAACTTCTACTGCCATGTGTGCTCCTTATGTGAGTTGGTCTTCTACCTTCTTCACCTTCTTCAGGAATGGCGCCGCAGGCGCCACACTCCCCTCAGAATCTGAAGGTATGCGTATTTAATGAACTGTAAAACTCTTAACGCTTCGAGAACTGGAATCTCTTGCGTGCTTTCTTCTGACCGTATTTCTTTCGCTCAACCATTCGCGGGTCACGCGTCAACAAACCGGCAGTGCGTAACGGAGAGCGATTGTCTTCGCTCATCTCCACCAAAGCCCGGGCAATGCCGAGACGGATGGCACCGGCCTGACCGGTAGATCCACCGCCATCAACATTGATATGTGCATCGTACTTGCCGGAGGTTTGCGTCACCTCGAACGGCTTCACGACATCGGAACGGAGCGTTTCGAGTGGAAAGAACTGATCGAGCGGTTTCTTGTTAACGACGACTTTTCCGGACCCCGGAGAAAGTATCACTCGCGCAACGGAGGTCTTTCTCCTCCCGACGGCGTTGGTATTGTGCGCGTGCATTACGATGATAGGCTCCTACACGTTAGTTCTGAATGGTATACGCTGCGGGCTGTTGTGCAACGTGAGGATGCTCTGCACCCCCATACACTTTAAGCTTTTTGATAATCTGACGACCGAGACGATTATGCGGCAACATGCCTTTCACTGCTTCCTCGAAGACCCACTCCGGTTTCTTGCGGATGAGTTCCTGGTATTTCTCAAACGTCGCCCCACCGGGGTATCCTGTGTAGTGGAAGTACTCCTTGAGTTCGGTACGCTTGCCTGTCATCTTCACCTTCGCCGCGTTTACCACCACCACAAAGTCGCCCATATCCGCATTGGGTGTAAACTCTGGCTTGTGCTTGCCTCTGAGAAGGTGGGCCACCTTGCTTGCAACTCGGCCGAGAGTTTGGCCATCGGCATTCACAAGATGCCATTTTTGAGGTATATCCGTCGTTCTAAAGAATCGTGTTGTCTTTTCCACTAAATCTGCTCCTGAAAGGTACTGTGGGAATCCCGATTGAAAAGGTTTGAAAAGATAAGGAATTTTGGTCAGAGAGTCAAAAGAAAATCCACAAAGTTGTCCTAAAAGAGGCTGCCTGTTGCCACACGCAACGACCACGATGCACAGAACTGGCCTAGCTTTCCACGGAGGCTGCACAATCCCAGTGTGGTTCAACGTCTCGATGGCGGATGCACAACAGCAATAGTTAAAGGTCTTGATGCCACTCATCTCAAAAATAGCCGACCTCTTTTAACCGATGCCTTTGGGGAAATGGGCAGGAGTGAGAGCATGCTTGATGATAGGAGAATTGATTCGTGCAGGAAGAAGATACGTTGACACCCCTCCCCTGTCAAGATCTGCCGAGTGTCTACTTCACCACCGTAAGTTTCACGACGCTCTGGAAACCATGTCCTCCATCCAACGAGTGCGCTTCGATGCGATAGAAGTATACTCCGCTGGCTAGGTCCGTCGCGTTCCACTGAACGTCGTGGTAGCCCGCGGGCCGACCTTCGTTCACCAGCGTGACCACCTCGCGGCCAAGCACGTCATACACCTTCAAGCTAACACGACTGTCCGTTGGAACCTGATACTGGATTTTGGTCGTGGGATTGAAGGGATTGGGAAAATTCTGATCAAGCGCGAACGTTGTCGGTCCGGCATAGCTGACGATGACGGACTTCTTCCAGACTGAACCCCTCTTGTCAGTGATGCGAAATTTCAATGTGTCCCGCTTGTTCACAGGTGCCGACCGGGCAGCGTCGAACAAGAACACAACCGTTTGTTCCTGACCCGGTGCAATCGAATCGAGGATTTGATCCATCGATGAGAATATCACATGCGAAGGATGCCGGACTGGCCTGACCTCAACATTCCCTGCCAACAGTGATGCCTGATTGGCAACCGTCAGCTCGATTTTATTGTTCTTTGTGTCGGGCAAGAGGGTGTGAACTTGCTGGCCGGAGCCAATGGTTGCCGTCAGCATTAAGAGAAGTATCAGCATTCGCAGTGTGTCCACAGACCTCCTTCTTAGATTAGAGTTAGGCAATCACTACATCTCAACTATTTCTTTTTCGGTTGTGATTGTTTAGACGACTCATCGGTCAGTGTAAACACATCTCCTACACCGACATCCACAGACGCTGGTTCGATTCCGCTCAACACAAGGCTCGGGCGAAATGTGACATTCATTCCGGCATACAGTGCGATGTTGACCGATACTGTGCCGGAGGTTGACGTTGTATCCAGCACGGCGACAAAGGTGCCGCTCGCATTGAGCACACGCAGGAAAAACTTCCGTTGTGCGACGGATGGACCACGCAGATCAAACTGTTTCGACACAACCAGCCGCCGAGCGTTCGGAGGCACGCCTATGACATCCGACCCAAGATAGTCCCACATATTCGAGTAATTGATCTTGCCGCGCTGTCGCAAAGATGACTTCTTAAAGGGAACAACGGTCGTGTCGCCATTCGCAAGGACGATTTTCATCGGCCTGAACTCCAGTGCAAGCGTTGCCCGCAACCTCCGATGATAGACAACCGCACGCCGTTTCTGACTCACGCCTTGAGTATTCGTCAGCCCTGCAGCCCTGTCCTTGCCATGGGCGAGTGCACTTGATGGTCCAACGATAACCTTGTGAGGAAAAGTGCTCTGATCCGTCCAACAGTAGATTGGCGTCCCTGAAGAATAGGTCTCCTGGGTGATGTTTGCCCATGCACCTGATTCGTTGAGCGTGCTGATGTCCCATGACGGAGGATCAACACTTGTCAGTTTGATAAGTTTGATGAAATCTTGTGATGTGTGATGAACGATGCCAACGCCATACTTGCCGTCGTTGTTGTAATACGCCAGCGAGGGGCTTAACCGATCAACAAAGTTTTGTCCGAAGATGGTGAACCAATCACTCCACGAATTATCGGAGTACCCGGAGCGGAAGGTAATAACCTTCCCCCACGTCAAGTTGGAACTCGTACCGGTCCACGCAGTAATGGGGTTCTGGTCTCTATCAATCGTAACACAGGAGAATTCGGCATCACTGATGTCTGTTCCCTTTCCAACGGTAGATTCGTCACTCCAACTTGTCCCGTCAGATATGCGTGACCACGGGCTGTACGTGTCGTCAGCGTAGTCATATATAAGGGATACATAGGAATCGCCACCGGCCAGACTTGGAAATCGTACCCGATCATTGTATTCACCATTGATAATGTCTGTTTCTGGAACCTGCCAGTTATTCCCCTCGTCTTCAGAGATTCTATACCGAAGACCTTCGTTGCTGCAATAGACTGCAACAAGACATTTGCCTTCAGCAATGACGGGCATCGGTCCTTCGGTTTGATATCCTGAGACCCCCACGTCTGCTGCATCCGGTAGGATTGCCGGAGTAGACCAACTTGCGCCGTCATCCTGACTGTACGAATGCCAGACCTCATACGTAGAATCACCAATCTGTCGTTGCCAGACGATCTGCACGGAGCCATTCTGCGTGGTAGTAATACATGGGAGTGCGTTTTGTCCGACCGCAGTATTGATTCGATGCGTCTGAGTCCACATGGACCCTTCGTTCGTTGACCGACGATAGAAGATCTCTCCACCGGAAGCAAAGACTCCGTGCAGATAACTTCCCGACTTCACAAGATGTCGAGCACTATTGGACATCGTTGCATCTGCCGAACTGGACTTGTTCTCCGCCGCAAACGTCGAATCTTCTGCACGCAGTGTGTTCAGAACATACTCCGTGTTAAAGCGGATCAGGGCATACGCTTCGCTTGTAAGAGTACTTGCACTGTCTGTATGAACGTTCAGCAGCACTGAATCGAGTTTAGCCTTGGCAACACCGCGTTTGTTTGCCCGTAGGTTTGAGTGAGCCGAGTCGACCAACCGTGTATACTTGTTAGCCGTACTTTGACTGGTGATCCAGCCGAGCGAGCGGGATCGCGTGACGTACGATTTGACCGTGTCGAGGAAAGTGAGACCGTTGAAGAATGCCGGCGGCGCGTAAGGGCCGATGATGACACTACTAAAATTGACAGCTTCTCTGTCTTGTTCAACCTTGGCATCAAGAGAGTCGGGATTGTCCACCTCATCAAGACTTGGATAAAGAGCAAAGACGTTGAAAACTGGTTTCACGGTACATCTTCTTATGCCCGGCAAACCTCTACTCATTAGCACCAACCCGCTGACACTCTGTCCCGGCGCAGGCATAAGTGTATCCTTATCAAATCCACCTGTAAGATTGCTGGAAACGGCTCCGCCCCAGAATTGTGGCAAACTCGGGAACCCTACAGGGATAATGCGAGATGAAAGAGACGGATAGTGTCTTCTGAATGCAGACTCCATCCATGATGTCGCAAAAATGAGACCGGATGTGTCAAATGCAATGGAGTTCGCGTCCCGAGATATGTCTACTTCAAAGACCCAAACGTTTCCATTATTATTTTGGTCGTTGCTGAGAGAATATGAATAGAAGTACATCTGAGTTGCATTCTCAAAGGTCGAGGTGGCCCTAATAGTCAGGGTATGCAAATAAGGTAAGTTTTGAGAGAATGTAATTTCTGATGTCAGAATGATGAATCCAAACATAATCGTGTAGGTTTTCATAGTCTGATCACCTCTTTAGTTCAAAATGGATGGGTCCTTCCTTCTTTACGAAGAGATTGTAGATGTTCATGAAGCGCTCTAATCTTTGCCCGATCAGGGTCCAAGTAGTGTCATTAATTTTTAGCCTTGTATTATTGAGATCGACACTGAGTCCCGTTCTATGAAAAGTATGACACGATCTCTGGTTCCAATTGCCGCGTATGTCAAATGCTCCCCCATTTATCAAACTCATATCGTTGATCTTCAGGACCACATAATGTCCTCCTCCATCCTGACTGCCACTCCATTCGTAGAAATCCCACAAAACTGACCGAAGGCTATCAATCATCTCTTCAGTCGCCCAGTGATTAGAGTAATGGCGGATTGGAACGAAATGCCCAGAGTCGCAAGCGTCTGTGGTTCCTGTATTCCCAACATTTTCCCAGAAACTACTTTGAATGAGGGAAAAGTCCACCAACCCCGGCACCCTTGTCCTCAAACTCAGCGTATCGAGCTTTGTTGTATCACTCACGGCGTGTGCACGTATTCTCTCCACTCCCCCAAACTGCGAAGCGACATAGCGAAACTTGACCCTGCCCGTACTGTCTGTTCGTGCCAGAATCGTATCAACGGTGTTGGCGGAATCTCTCGGGTACTTGTAGCGCCCCATTGGCCTATTGCCATCATGAGAATGTCCGCCGCTGTCCACCAGCGTGGGCCTCAGGACCTTCACCCAGTAGTTTCGCGCAGGCAATGAGTCGCCTAACATCACTTTCAACTCCAGATCCACAAAACACTTCTTTGGCCCTACCGTGACAGTATCATTTCTGATGGCAGGGTAGTATGGATATACAGCAATAGAATCCGGTCTTGTGAAGGTCACTCTCGCGGGGTTTCTAATCCACACCGTGTCGCGGCCACGCTTCGTCGTATCCGACACTTGCACCACTTCGATCACAACAGGACGAACCGAGTCGGGTGTACTCTTGTTTGCCATGAACCTGATCCTCCCGACCCTTGCATCAGCATACCTCGCCTCAACAAAGTTCGCAGTATCACCGTTTGCTTTGATGAAGGAGCCAATCGTGTCGGGAGTTGCCGTGTACCTCAGAAGGCTTGTCGAGTCGATCTGCACCTCTCCTCCGTCCACATCCACTGCAACCGCTCGCACCACGGTCTCCTCACCAGGGGCAATTGTGTGTTCCTCCGAAATAATCCGGAACCCCGCAAAGTCTGAACCGACGAGCGAGAATCCTACAGCGGACATTTCAAGTTCCTGAAGTTCTCCTTCCAAGTAAGAGTAACACGAATCTGGCGAATACATGAACACATTCCCATCAAAACCAGGAGGTGGAGAATTTAATGATGTTGCCGGGATATCTATCGATCCATGGTACACAAAACGCAACGTGTCGCCCGCATGAACGTCGGGGAGAAAGAACCTCAAAGGATGGCCCCACAAAGACTGCGCATAATAACCAGCATACAGTACATAGTATCCGTCCCGGCATCGCCATTCCTCCTGTCCTGCCCAGGTGTGGTAGTAATCAACGTAATCCCCAGTGTTGTAGTCGAACGTCACGCCTCGTCTCGTGATCGACAGCCTTCCGGGAACTATGGGAGTGTACTTGTGCGTAAGAATCACGGTTCCGGCAAAGGTGCCTGAATCCATTGCCACGTACACTACCTCTGTCGGGCTATCTCCCAGTGATTCCTGAAAAACGTGAGGCTGCAAAACGATCCTCTCTTTGATCGTCACCTGCGCATTGCTATTCATGCCAAGCAAGAAAAGCAAACCTGTCGCAACACTCAAGCCCCAGAGGGGCAAGCTGCGAATTCTCTGGAATGTAGACATGACTTGTGGAAGCGAAGACATACTTCGGCTCCGATGATATGACAATTCTGAACAATTGAGGGAGCGTTGAAAGAACGATGAGGTGAGGTGAGGTGAGGTGAGGTGAGGTGAGGTGACGCCCATTCCTCTCGTCAACTCGCAGGCAATATACGTCGAAGAAGAACCGTTGTCAAGCGAAAAATCAATGCTATGGAATCACCGTCTGCTGCTCGGCGTGGTAGGAGCTCCTAACTAAGGGGCCGGATTCCACGTACTTGAAGCCCATTGCCAGTCCTTGTGATTTGAGCAGCCCGAATTCATCGGGATGGACATAGCGTGCCACAGGCAGGTGATCTTTCGTCGGTTGGAGGTACTGGCCAAGGGTAAGTATGTCGCACCCATGAGCGACAAGGGCCTCCATAACTCGAACAACTTCTTCAGTGGTTTCACCGAGACCTACCATAAGCCCGCTCTTGGTGAGCATACCAGCCTTCTTCGCCCTTTGGATGAGTTCCAGCGAACGGGTGTACTTCCCTTGCGGACGAACCGTGGGATAGAGGCTCGGAACAGTCTCAGTATTGTGATTGAGGATGTCGGGTTTTGCATCAATGACAAGATCCAATGCCCACCACACTCCACGAAAGTCTGGGACAAGCACTTCCACTCTTACTCCCGGATTCACAATCCTCGCTTGACGAATCGTCTCAGCGAAAACAGCCGCCCCACCATCGGGCAACTCATCGCGATTGACGGAGGTTATTACTGCGTGCTTCACGCCCATGATGCGAATTGCGTTAGCAACTCGATACGGCTCTTCAAGGTCAAGCACTGTGGGGCGTCCCGTCTTCACGGCACAGAAGCCGCATGAGCGCGTGCAAACATCGCCAAGGATCATGAAGGTCGCCGTACCAGCATTCCAGCACTCGCCCATATTTGGGCAACGCGCTTCTTCACACACCGTATGAAGCTTCTGCCCTTCAATGAGACTCTTGATGTTTGAAAAGCTCTCACCTCCACCAACTCGGACCTTCAGCCAGTCCGGTCGCTGTAGGTGACGGCTCTCCCTAGCTTCTATTTTCTGAATAACAAAGTCCATGGATGTCAGAACTTCAAGTTGATATCAAAATTCTGAAGGTACTGAACAACTTCCTCGAGGAACATACCACCTAGCGCGCCATCAACAATACGATGATCGAACGACATCGTGAAGTACGCCATGGAGCGAATCGCAATCGCATCATCGATCACCACAACCCGTTTCTTGATGGCGCCCGTCCCGATGATGGCTACTTGCGGTTGATTGATAATTGGTGTGCCGATCATTGTCCCGAACACACCATAGTTTGAGATCGTGAATGTACCTCCCTGAATATCATCGGGAGTGAGTTTTTTGGCGCGCGTGCGCGTTGCCAAATCGTTGACAGCACGGGCAAGACCGAGGAAGTTCTTCTCTTCAGCGTTCTTGATGACTGGAACGATCAACCCATTCTCGGAGGCGACCGCAATTCCGATATTGATGAAGTTCTTCTTGATGATCTTGTCCCCCTCAATCGACGTGTTGACGAGAGGGTACTTCTTGATCGCTCTTGAAACAGCCTCAACGATGTACGGTGTGAATGTCAGCTTGAAGCCTTCCTTCTTCTCAAACTCAATGGCGTGTGCGCCACGATGCTTCACAACATTCGTCATGTCTACTTCATGGATTGCGGCGACATGAGGAGAGGTGGCTACACTCTTCACCATATGTTCTGCCATCTTCTGAAGCACGTTGCTCATCTGCAGAATTTCGAAGTCCGGGGCAGGATACTTTCCCCGAAGCTCAGGCACATCAACCGGCTTGGCAAGGATGCCAGCTGAAGTTGCCTTTGAGACAGAGGGGGACGATGGAGCAGCAATCGCACCGCTCTTCTTTGCAGCCACGTAGGCAAGTATGTCCTTCTTGGAGGCCCGACCACCCTCACCGGTTCCCGGAATCAATTCGAGTTCATTCATTGCAATGCCCTCTTCCCGTGCAATGTTCAGCACCAACGGCGAATAGAATCGTCCACTCGCCGGTGCAGCAAGCGGCGTTATTGCCGGAGCTGCGGATATTGGCGCCGGTGCCATGGCAATTGGCTTCGGAGTTTCCATTGCAGACGGCACCGTTGGCCTCGACGCTTCAGCAGCAACGGCACCCCCTTCCGCTTCAAGGTAAGCGATGACTGTGCGAACCGCCACCGTCTTTTGCTCAGGCACAACAATTTCAGCAAGAACTCCGGCTGCGGGCGATGGGATTTCGGAATCGACTTTGTCGGTACTTATTTCAAGCAGAGTCTCATCTTTCTTGACTCTGTCCCCGACTTTCTTGTGCCACTTGACGATCGTTCCTTCTGCAATGCTCTCCCCCATTTGAGGCATCACAACTTCGATTCTTGCCATGGTCATATTCCTCTGTCTGATGTTAGACAACTAGTAGCTGCTGAGCTCTCGAAGAGCCTTCACTATCTTGCCTGTGTCGGGAAGAACGTACTCCTCAAGCGAAGGAGCAAACGGAACCGGCGTATTCAATGAAGCAACTCGCTTGATCGGCGCATCGAGGTGACTGAAGGCGCGTTCCGAGATCAACGCTGCGACCTCGGCACCTATTCCACCGGTGAGAGTATCCTCGTGCACGATCAAAACCTTGCCTGTGGCTTTCACAGACTTGAGGATGAGCGCTTCATCGAGGGGCAACAACGTCCTCAGATCAACCACCATCGTCTCAATGCCATCCTCCTTTGCCACAATCTCAGCAGCTTCGAGAGAGAAGTGAACAGTTGATCCGTAGGTGAAGATCACGACGTCGCTTCCCTGTCGTTTCACATCGGCTTTCCCGATTTCGATTGTGTAATCCCCATCCGGCACATCTCCTTTGATGCGGCGATAGAGGTATTTGTACTCGAAGTACAAGACGGGATTATTATCACGCACTGCCGCTTTCATCAAGCCTTTTGCATCGT
>DPLS01000136.1 GCA_003541875.1 Bacteroidota bacterium
GAGCAATCGTTGCGAGAGCGTGAAGAATTGTATCGGACCCTTGTCAGCACATCGCCTGATTCTATTACACTCACTGATGAGCAAGGTATCATCACATTTTCTTCGCCGAAAGCCCTGGAGCTTTTCGGTGAATCATCTTCTGACGATGTTGTTGGACGAAACATGCTGGAGTGGGTTGCACCTGAAGACCACGCCAAAGCAACGGCAAATATCCAGCACGTCCTTGCGAACGGGTATCCGAAAGACAAAGAGTACGTGTTGCTCAAAAAGGATGGCTCTCGCTTCAACGGTGAGGTCAGCGTAGCACCGGTTAATGCGGAAGATGGTCGCCCCACGGGGATGATGGTCATTTCCCGCGACGTCACAGAACGGAAACGGGCGGAGGAGGCGGTCCTTCGTTCAGAGGTACGCTACCGAAGTCTGTTTGAGACTGCAAATGACGCGATCTTCATCATGAAAAATGACTTCTTCATCGACTGTAATTCCATGACGTTGAAGATGTTTGGTTGCACTCGGGAACAGATTATCGGTCAGCCGCCGTACCGCTTCTCTCCCGAGAAACAACCGGATGGGCGAGACTCGAAAGATAAAGCGCTCGAAAGGATCGGCGGAGCCCTCGCAGGCCAGCCACAATTCTTTGAGTGGGTTCATCTTCGCTATGATGGCACTCCGTTCGATGCGGAAGTGTCGTTGAACCAGGTGAGGATTGGAAGCGAAATCTTTATTCAGGCGATCGTCCGGGATATTACTGATCGTAAGAAGGCGGAAGAAATTCTGATACGATACCAACTCTTATCAGAGAATGCCCGCGACATCATGCTCATTGTGCGGGCGACCGATGGACACATCCTTGAGGCAAACGAAGCCGCTGTGTTGGCATATGGTTACCAGCGGGAAGAGTTGTTAAGCATGCGAATTCACGAGTTGCGTCTGGCAGACGACCTGAACCTGCTCCAACAACAGATTAAGCAGGCATATTCAACTGGTGCACTTTTCGAAACGGAGCATCGGCGAAAGGATGGCAGTATTTTCCCTGTTGAGGTCAGTTCGCGCGGAATGGCAATTGACGATGAACGCGTGCTGTTGAGCGTCGTCCGCGACATCACCGAGCGGAGGCGTGGTGAGCAAGCACTGAGGGAAAGTGAATCCCAGTTCCGGGAGTTATGGGAAGCCACAGTTGAAGGGATTGTCATTCATGACCAGGGAATAGTCGTGGAAGTGAATGAGGCAATGTGTCGAATGTTCGGACGCGCTCGTGAACAGGTTATAGGAAAATCTCTACTTGATTTTGCGCCACCCGAATTCCATGACCGCCTCCGTGAACGTATTGCGTCAGGATCACATGAACCCTTTGAGGGTCTCGGTTCACGGGCAGACGGTTCAAGACTATTCATTGAAGTATTTCCGAAACAGATCGTCTTCCAGGGTAAGTTCCTGCGGATGGCAGCCGTCCGCGACATTACCGAGCGCAAGAGGGCGGAGGAAGCATTGCGCCTGAGTCAGGCCCAGCTTTTGGCGAACTTGGCGAATACTCCCAACGTCGCCATTCAGTGGTACGATGAGGTGGGCCGGGTCCAATTCTGGAATCCGGCATCCGAGGTATTGTATGGCTGGAAGTCTGAAGAGGCGATTGGCAAGACCCTCGACCAACTCATCCATACTCCTGAAGAGGCGGCGGAATTTCTCGGTATCCTGAACGACATCCGCACCTCAGGCAAACCCTTTGGTCCCTACGAGGCCTCGATCCACCACCGGGATGGCACCCCGGGTTGGGTTTTGGCCACCACGTTCAGTATTCCCATGGGCGGAAGCGGTATCGGGTTCGTTTGCATGGACGTGAATATTACCGAGCGCAAACGGGCTGAGGAGGCGTTGCTCGAAAGCGAGCAACGTTCACGCACATTCACCAGCGCAACATTTGAAGGCATTGCAGTCACCGTGCAGGGAAACATCGTCGATGCAAACGAACAACTTGCGTCGATGTTGGGCTACCCCATGCATGAGATCGTCGGAAAATCAGTGATGGACTTCGTCGCTCCTGAAGCACGTGCGGCTGTAGCTGAACATATCAAATCCGGCCGGGATGATGCGTATGAGCATCTGGCACTCCGCAGAGACGGCTCAGCGATTCCGGTAGAGATCCGCGCGAAGATGATGCTCTATCAGGGCGGACAGGTGCGTATGACCGCAATTCGTGACAACACCGAGCGCAAGCGGGCTGAGGAGACGCTGCGTGAGAGCGCGACACGCATGAAGGTAATCGTAGAAGGAACACCGCACCTTTTCTTCTACACGCAAGATTCTGAAGCCAACACCACCTATGTATCTCCGACCGTCGAAGAAATAACAGGCTACAAGCCCGAAGTGTGGATCAAGAACAAAACCTGGTTCACAACTGAATCCGTGATCAATCAAACTGCACGTTTGGCGACGCATGCGCATCTCCGTGGGGAGATCACCTATGGGCCTGCGTTTGTGGAAGTCCGGCATGCAAACGGGCACCCGATTCTTCTTGAAGCGTATGAAAACCCAATCATCAAGGATGGAAAGGTCATTGGCATCCAGGGAGTCGCACATGATGTAACGGAACGCAAGCGGGCAGAGGAGGCGTTGCGTGAAAGTGAGGAACGCTACCGACTTATCATTGATAACGCCCAGAACCTGATCGCCGAAGCGGACATCAATGGCAAATATGTTTATGTGAACCCGACGCATAAGGCTCTTCTCGGCTACGATGATTCTGACCTTGTCGGGAAAATGGTCCTCGACTTTGTCCATCCGGACGACGTACCATTTCTTTTAGAGAGGTTTAGCAAACCTTCGTCGGTTGGAATGGTGCGGTTCCGCCACAAGGATGGATCGTGGCGCTGGATTGATGCATCAGCTCAGCGTGTTGAGACCTCTCGTGAAGAAGAGCGGACAATCCTCGTTGGTCGGGACATTACGGAACAGATTGAGTCGGACCGGAAACGGCGATCGCTTGAATCGCAGTTGCAGCAGGCACAAAAAATGGAGGCGATTGGGACGCTTGCCGGTGGCATCGCACACGATTTCAACAATATTATCGGGGTAACGCTGGGCAATGCTGAGCTTGCCAGAATGAAGCTCGGACCGGGTCATCCGGTGCTGAAGTATATCGACAGAGTATTCGAAGCGTCGGAACGTGCACGGGACCTGGTGCAACAGATTCTTACGTTCAGCAGGAAGCAGGAGTCGCAACGTAAACCGCTCCAGATCCGTCTTGTTGTGAAAGAGGCTCTGAAATTGCTGCGATCGTCCCTCCCGACAACTATCGAGATCCGTTCTTCGTTGCGGAACGAAGACACAATGGTACTTTCGGATCCGACGCAGATCCACCAGATTATCATGAACTTGTGCACGAACGCAGCACATGCGATGTCGGAAAAAGGAGGGACTCTTGAAGTCAATCTGGAAAATGTCGGCGTCGATCAGTCCATGCTGTCGCTGAGTCCGGACCTGCGCGTGGGTCCCTATGTTGTCATGACGGTAAGCGATACCGGTACAGGTATGGACGCTGCGACCCTTGAGCGGATCTTTGAACCATTCTTCACAACCAAAGGTGTGGGCGAAGGGACCGGCCTCGGACTTTCGATCGTGCATGGAATCGTCAAGAGTCACGAAGGCGCTCTTACTGTCTCTAGTACAGTGGGAAAAGGGGCGACGTTCTGTATTTACCTTCCGGTGCATCGCGGGCAAACCCCGTTCGAGGAGAGGAAGGGCGATGAGGTCATTGCTGGCAAAGGTGAACGGATTCTGCTGGTAGATGACGAGGCCCAGATTGTCGATCTGGGATCTGAAATTTTATCATCTCTGGGATACAATGTTACCGGTTTCACACGACCTGAAGAAGCACTCAGAGTCTTCACTGAGCACCCCGAGTTCTTCGATCTCGTGATTACCGATCTCACCATGCCGCGCATGACGGGAACGGAGTTCGCGAAGCAGATTCTTCAAGTGAGACCCGGTTTTCCAGTCCTGCTGACAACAGGGAATCCCAATATGGGTGAGAGGAATGATCTTCAATCGCTGGGCATCACTGAGGTTGTTCTGAAACCGTTCAAGCAACAATCGCTGACAAGCGCGCTGCACAGAATTTTTTCGTCGAGACGTGGGGCAACGTAGATTCACCAACAGTATTCTCACATAAGAACATCCATGATCAGGCTCGGCGGTATTCTCATCGGGTCTAGACGAAGAACCGGTCAGTGGATCTTGCAGGTGAACGCAGAAAACCTGGCATGACCGGCTTCATCCAGAAACCTTATCGGTGGCACACGCTGGTGGAGGAGCTTGAGAAACTCGAGGAAGCGTGACGTCCTTCACTTTCGGCCTCATTGGCGCTGAGCAATGTTTTGGTCCATGGCTTCGACAGGTCTGAATGGTGGACCCGATGTGCATACCAGCACATAGAGCCAAATTGTTTGCCGGATTCGTGTCTGACAAATTGCCACCGACATCGGGCTCAAAAGCCATTCAGGACCTCTCCGAATGCTGCATTTGCTGCAAGGTTTGCCTCCAGCGAACTCTCTTCCGTGGCTTACGTGAAGCCGGCCTGCCGAAACCCCATGACGCAACACACTAGCCAGATCCTCCTTATGTATAGATAGCTCAGCCGAACCAGCCCCTTCTTCTGGAGCCCATCGGGTCTGTCAGGCATATCCTTGGCCGTTTGCGTACTGTCACAGGAGGATCTAGAGGAGAGTACTATATTCGTATGGTTAGATCAGCATCAGGAGGATATGGGGTCTGAAGTACATATAGTTGGAAAGAGCAAGCACGCTGAGAAGTTAAGAAAGAGCGTGTTGCAACTTGCCGCCAATCGGAAGGACGTTCTCATTGTAGGCGAGGCAGGCGCAGGCAAGTCGACATTTGCCTCCTGTGTTGCTGGCCATGAACGCACGTTCCAGTGCTTCCTTGCCGGCATCGATGAGTTAGCTTTCGAGAAGTTGCTCTCGCAGGTCACGCGAGGGACCGTGCTTATAGAGGAGTTGGAGCACGCGAGCTTCCGCGCTCAAGAGTTGGTTGCGAGATTCCTGGTTGGCCGACCAAAAGAAGTTCGAGTTATGGTTACAACAAGATGTTCGTTGGAAGGACTCATCCAACAATTGAAACTAACGGATGGTTTATTCACACTCCTCTCCCTGTTTGACGAAGTTCAGATTCTTCCTCTACGCGAGCGCCCGGAAGATATCCCGGTGTTCGTGAAGCACTTTTCTGGCGGCTTGGTAGTTGACATCAATGCCCTTGAAACTCTTGTGAAAGTTCCATGGAAGGAGAATGTCCGTCAACTGAAGTCGGTTATCGATCGATGCATCTCGTCGGCACTCGACGGCAAGTTTGATCTGCCTGAGGAACTCATTGATGAACGCACTGAGGTCGCAAAGATGGTTGGTGAACTGATGGAGAGTCAGAAGCCAATCTTGGACAAATCACTGGATCTTATTGAAGGCACGATTATTAGCCGCACCCTCGAGCGCTTCGGCTTCAATGAGTCGAAGGCCGCTCAGTTCCTCGGCATGACAGAACATGTGTTCGGACAAAAGGTCAAGAGGCTTGCTCTCTCCAGAGCAACCGCTCGTTGAATCAAGCACTCCTCCTATTCGTTCAGTCTTTCAGATTTCTGAGCACGACTTTCCGACTGTCGTCAAGGAAATCTGTAATCCACCACCCTGTGTTTTGTGCAGTGCCATCCTTGTTACGGAATACCCACCCCGCTCCGGCTTGATTCTGGCAGGGACTTGAGCTAAATTGCCAACAAGTAATACTGTTCGTTGAGAGCGGCCTTATTCATTCAAG
>DPLS01000287.1 GCA_003541875.1 Bacteroidota bacterium
CAAGAAAAGAAAGAGGAAGCAAAAGAGGCCGAGGAAGATAAGTACACCATCGAAGATTACATGAACGATGACAACTCGGGGTACAAGGCTCGCGAAGTACGGGATGATGAAGAGAAAGAGGACTTCCCGCAACCCGACGCTGTCCCCATGTATCATCGCCTCCTTGAGCAATTGCATCTCCTCAACCTTGACGATGAAGAATACCTGCTGGGACAGGAGATCATCGGCAACATTGACGAAGACGGTTACCTCCACCGCGAGCTCTCCACCATCGTTCAGGATATGAACCTCACCCACTCTCTCAACATCAGCCTGGACAAAGCAGAGGTGGTGTTGAAGAAGATTCAGCGTCTCGAACCCATCGGCATTGCATCTCGGAACCTGCAAGAGTGTTTGATTGTCCAACTTGAATTCTCGAACGCAGAGCCCACTCTGAAGGCACTGGCCCTACGCATCATGAAAGAGCTGTACGAAGACTTCACGATGCGCCACTTCGAGGATATTGCCAAGAAGCTGAACATCACGCTCGACGACCTTAAGAAGGTCATCTGGCTTGTCCAGCACCTGAATCCGAAACCGGGCGAGGGTGACTTCTCGGCACAGGAAAATTACGTCGTCCCTGATTTTATCGTCACCCAGTCCGAGAGTGATTTCATCATTTCTCTCAACGACCGGAACATTCCGCCTCTCCGGATCAACAAAGCATACAAAGATCTGATGTCGAAGAGGAAAAAGAACGGGGTGTCCAACGAGGCGAAAGACTTCATCCGCCAGCGGTTCGAGGCTGCAAAATGGTTCATCAGTTCGATTCACCAGCGGCGGGAGACCATGATGAAGGTGATGCGATCGATCATGGACAAGCAGCGGGAATTTTTTGAGACAGGCGAAGGTTTGAGGCCGATGATCTATAAAGACATTTCGGAGGTCATCGGCATGGACATCTCCACGATCAGTCGTGTCGTGAATAGCAAGTACGTCCAGACCGACTACGGGGTCTTCTCGTTGCGGCATTTCTTCAGCGATTCCATCAGCACCACCGATGGCGACGAAGTCTCGAACAAAGAAGTGAAGAAGAAGCTGAAGGATTTGATGGACGGCGAGGATCCTCTTAGGCCTTTAAGTGACGACAAGCTAGCCCAGCTTCTCAATGCACAAGGTCTCAATATCGCTCGTCGCACGGTTGCCAAATATCGCGAAGCAATGTTAATACCCGTTGCCCGCCTGCGCCGCAAACTCACTTAGTCTCCATACTCAGCCACCATTCTCCATGCCAGAACTCATCAGAGCGACCACCGTTCTTGGCCTTACCTACCGCGGACACACAGTCATCGGGTCCGACGGCCAGGTGACCGTGGGACAGACGGTCATGAAGCATCGAGCAAAGAAAGTACGGAAGCTGTACAATGGCTCAGTGCTCGCCGGCTTCGCCGGTGCGGCCGCCGACGCATTCACTCTCTTTGGAAAGTTTGAAGACAACCTCGACAAGTACAACGGGAATCTCGAGCGCGCAGCAGTCGAACTGGCAAAAGAGTGGAGAACGGATAAATACCTCCGTCAACTTGAAGCACTCCTTGCCGTGCTGAACAAAGAGAAATCTCTCGTCATCTCGGGAACGGGCGAGATCATCGAACCGGACGATGGCATTCTCGCCATTGGGTCGGGTGGCAGCTTCGCATTGGCTGCTGCACGGATGCTGGTCAAGCACTCCAGCCTTTCTGCGCGGGAAATCGTAGAGGAATCACTGAAAACTGCCGCGGATATTTGTGTCTACACGAACGCCAATCTGACCATCGAGGAACTGTAGAGCCCGAACATGCCGACCAACAACAAGGCACAAAAAAGGATCCAGGAGCTGACGCCGAGAGAGATTGTTCGGGAGCTGGACAAATACATCATCGGCCAGAACGCCGCAAAGAAATCTGTGGCGATCGCTCTGCGAAACCGGTGGCGTCGTCTGCAAGTGCCAGCGGGCTTGCGGGAAGAGATCATGCCGAACAATATCATCCTGATCGGCCCGACAGGCGTTGGGAAAACCGAGATCGCCAGACGCCTCGCCAAGCTCTCGAACGCTCCGTTCATCAAAGTGGAAGCGTCAAAGTTCACTGAGGTCGGATACGTCGGGCGCGATGTCGAGTCAATTGTGCGGGACTTGACAGAGTACGCTGTGAACATGGTGAAGGCGGAGCGCCGCGCGGATGTAAACGACAAGGCCAAAGACCTGTGTGAAGAGCGCATTCTCGACATCCTTATCCCCCCAACCCGAAAGCGACAACAAGCGCCTGCGGTGGAAACCGGACAACTTGTCATCGAAGAGGAAGACAACCAGTCCACGCGGGAAAAGTTCCGGCAGAAACTCCGCTCGGGCCAGTTGGAAGAAAAGGTGGTCGAACTTGACGTGCCAAGCAGCGGCATGCCGCAAATGCAGGTGATCGGTCCGATGAACCTTGAAGACATGGGCATCAATCTTCAGGACATGTTTGGCAACTTGATGCCGCAGAAACTCAAGAGGCGAAAGGTGACGGTCGCAGAGGCACGAGTGCTTCTCACCAACGAGGAGGCTCAGAAGCTTATCGATCAGGACGCCGCGATCAAGGAAGCGATTCTGCGCATGGAGAATTCCGGCATCGTTTTCATCGACGAGATTGACAAGATCGCGGGAGCAAAGAGCCAGTCGACCGGACCGGATGTTTCGCGCGAAGGCGTTCAGCGCGACCTCCTCCCCATCGTTGAAGGCTCAAATGTCAACACCAAGTATGGGATGGTGAAGACCGACCACGTCCTCTTTATTGCTTCGGGCGCATTCCACACCTCAAAGCCTTCAGATCTGATTCCGGAATTGCAGGGTCGCTTCCCCATCCGCGTTGAACTGAACAGTCTGACGGAAGACGACTTTGTCAAAATTCTTACTCTGCCTCAGAATGCCCTTATCAAGCAATACTCGGCATTGCTGGAGACCGAAGGCGTGAATGTGGAGTTCAAAGAAAACGGGATACGAGAAATCGCCCGCATCGCTAGTGAAGTGAACGACCATGTAGAAAACATCGGTGCCCGCCGGCTTCACACCATTCTCACAACACTTCTCGAGGACGTCCTTTTCGACACACCCGATGAAGTGAAGAAAGACCAAATCGTCGTAGACGCAGAAATGGTCACTGCGAAGCTCTCCAGCATTGTGAAGAACAAGGATCTGAGCAGATATATTCTCTAGGAAGACCTGCTTCTACAAAACGAATACAGCCCCGGCAACGACCGAGGCTGTTCTATTTTGAACTATTCAGATTGGGAAGCAACATATTTGGATGGACAACGCTGCTCAAGCCAGGGGAGAAGACCAGCCCTTGCCCGACTCCAGCTCGTCGTCAAATGCGAAAACGAAGACCAACGGAGATCGATCCCTTCGAGAAGCTCTTCGGAGAAAAGAGCCATGTGACGTTCTCGGATGCCAATTCAAATTCGACAGCTGTGAAGCTGATGCCAAAACCCAAAGCGAGATTCACGTAGTCCGTCCCCCAAAAAGAGACACCTGACCTTAGCGGCAACCACGGGTAAGGCTTGTATTCAACGCCGAGAGATACTCTCGGTGCGGTTGTCGAGTATGGTGTTTCGATCAAAGACTGGTTGTAGTTTAGTTCGATGAGAAGCTCTCCAGGCATGTCTTCCATGTCGGGGATTTTTTGAATCTCCAGGGCTACTCCCATCCTGAGAGTTGTGGGAAGAGGTGTCGAGTAGCGACCTATCGACCTCCTCTGCCCTTTCAAGTAATCCTCCACCATTTGTCGCTGTTCTTCGTTCAGGGGATCATCAACCACGATCGTACTGTCCACTGAGTTTTCTTGCGTGTCCTTACTCCATGTTATCGAGCCGATGTCGGTGAGACTCAGGCCGAACGAAAGATACGAATTGAATTCACCGCGGGCGCCCAGATCAAATCCCATCCCTTTCCCTGCGATTTCTGGAAAGAGACGGAACGAGCGCCACAAGCGCGCGCTTGCAAGATCTGCACCAGCTCTGCGCGAAAGAAAATCGACAGTAGCGGTCAGCGTGGCATGCTCGTCGGTCGTCAGCGATGCGTTGAACCGTTGAACTTCATAGTAGCTAAACCCGTGAACGAGCTTGGCTGCAGCACCAACACCGAAAGACTTCAAGAAGCCCACTTTCACTTCCGTTCCAAAGGAGAGACCATACTCACGCGTCCAGGACGCGAGAATCTTCGCGCCGTCAAAGTTGTATGATGACCCAACCGGATTGCCGTAGAACGCGAATTCCACGTAGTCGCGCGGGACATCAACAATTCCCCCCATCTTGTCCGTTATCGTGAACGCCACCGCACCCAGATCCTTCACGCGGTACGTGACCCCAAGAATTCTTGCTTCAATCTCAGCCGTCGTCCGTGCCACAGGGTCAGTGAAGCTATCTAGAATCACTTTCTTGTCCTCTTCGGAAAGGTACCTGCCGACCCGCCCGCTATCCGTTTGGATTCCGGTGAAGTACTTCGTGTAAATGTCGTAGTCGAGAAAATCGCTTCCAACGTGCCCGCCAAAAGGCATGATACTAAGCGTTACAGTACTTTGGTCATCTACGGCAAGATTCGCCGGGTTGATCCCGACAGCGTCCAATCCACGCGACGAGGCAACAAACGTGCGCGCCATCCCCATCCCTCGAATGTTCGACCTCTCGCCCGCCTGTAGAATCGTTGGAATGAGCCAGACACAATACATCCCCGTGGTGACCCAATGCAAAGCCATTCTCATCGGTTCACTCTGTAGATGAGTTTCGACCATGCTCGTACCTGAACGTAGTCAGAGGTTCTGAAGCGAACCGACGGTGCACCCGGGGTCGTCACCAATGACAATGTCAACGTGAAATACTCCGCAGGATTGAATTGTCGCACTTCACTTTCGTTCAACTCGAAGGAGACGCTGCTGTTTGCAGGAACGGTCACATTCCCTTCGGCGTCAACGCTTGCTGCGTTGACCATGAGTTCGGAACCAGACTGCGGTACACGCAACAACGATTGTTTTCCAACATCGAGCAGCCGAAGCGTGAAGCCGATTTGTACCGGCATCGCATTTTTCAGTTCAATGATGATCGAGCCGGAGCTTACATCGTTGATTCGATTCTTGTCGATGGTATAATCTTTGCGCCCGTCTGCCGTGGTATCGCCAAGGGCGAGGGTATCGTTGTACGCCCCATCAACGATCCCCAACATCACCGGGACCTGCAGGTCTGCCCTTCCGCTCAACGAGCTGTTCCGTCCTACCGAACCGACGCCCGCGGGGGTGGGATTATAAACATCCGGGGGATTCACGAGAGCCCTCCCCTCAAGTCGCAATTCACTGGGGAGTCTGCCTGAGAATTCGCTGAGAAAATTCCCAACATCATGTTCGTCAAAGACTACCACGTCTGAGTCACGCTGAATTCGTCTCTCCGATCCGGGCACGCTCAGGAATGCCGAGTCTCCAGCAGAGCTCCTCCGCGCTCCGATCCTCAGGTATAGGTCCATCGGAAAGTCGATGGTTGAGGCAGTCCGCAAACCGAGCGATGCTGCTGGAATCCTGAGTTGTCCACTGAATCGAGTCGGCAGGTCTCCGAAATGTACCGGGACAACTTTGTTGATGTTTACCCACGTCGGCTTGAGTACACCTACTGCACTGTCTACCACGATCGGGACCGTGCGCGAGATGTTCACAAGAACCTTGTCTGTATCGTTGACGGTAACAGGTTGGGAGGATCCCGTAGGGAGAATCACGCTGCTGATAATCTGGAGTGACCGAAGGAGTTGCTGACCCTGCGAGACAATTCTTGCACCAGCAAGGTCCACAGTCTGCGAGCCAGAGCCGTGCGCCGGTAGGAAAACACTGTCTTCGTACGGCACATAGGTCCCACCGTTCCCGCGCAATAGCTCAGCAAGCCGATACTTAAACAGCAAATCGAGACTCAAACGACTTGTGAACGTCATGGTCAGCCTGCCGGTCCTGATGTGCAGTTCCTGCACCAGCGTTGAGTCGTCCACCGTGACGCGAGTCGTATCGTTGTTGGTCAATCGTTGGGGCGGGATGCTGGCGAATACTGCCCGGCTTGCCGCCAGATTTCTGGTCGCGAGATGAGCTGAGAAGACTGTTCCGAACGGAATCGTGACCGGTATTTGGCTGCCCGTCGTATGCAGAACGATATTCGTGATCCGGACGACGTTGTCAAGATTCCTCCCGGCGAGACTGTCTGAAGCGGTCTGCGAACTGTTCGGTGCGATCGTTGTCGGATTGAACACAAAATTCGCAACGGTGTCACCCTGCAGGTTGACCAGGTGAAGAGGATTCGGAACCTGCATTGGGATCGGCAGGTTGTTCTGCAGCGTCAAGGAGATGCTTCCCCGCTGAAACGTGGCATGCTGAAAAGTCCCAATGGTGTCGCGAATGTCGGCAAGCGTTACGGTAGTGTCAGGAATTGGAACTGTTGCACCTTGTGGTAACCAGGGGAGTTGAATGGGGATGTCCACAGGTGGCGCATCGACTCTGAACAGTCCAAACTTCATTCGAAGCGAGGTGTCCGGCAGAGCAACCGTGATCAGGTCACCGATGTAGGTTGGGTTAACCTGGGTAGAGGTGGCATACAGGATCTGTCCGCCTGTGCCAACATGGAGCAGGCTGGTGTCCCTCTCGACAATCTCGGCCAGTGTGTACCGCCGATTGATAAGAGGGAGGGAAAGATGGGCATCCCAACTGGGTGCCACAGGCTCCAACGACTGGTCGAAGCAACTGAACGAGGAGAGTCCAACAAGAAAATAGAGTGTCCGCCTCCAGAAGCGTGAAATGACACTCAACCCATACGCGTGTTCAAGACCCACAATCCCACCATTCACCTTGTTATGGACTGACAACGTGTTCGGTCTATTTTGTAAGGAGAACAGATGTCACATCATACCTTTGATGCAATCCTGCACCTTGTGTTCTGATGTGACTCAACGGCACGGCTCCTTCCACTGACCTCCAGTGAATCTCCTGCACTGGTCATCGCCCCAAGTACGGAGATACCACTGTTGGCCGACCCGTGACCTCTAGTGCACCTTTTCATCCTTCATAATCGGAGAGAACCCGAATCCACCGCCAGCAACATCACCGTGGATCT
>DPLS01000385.1 GCA_003541875.1 Bacteroidota bacterium
TCGAGATAGCCAAGCGACGTGCTCGTGACATCAACCCCGATGCTATCTGCCCACTCGATTGCCGCGAGCCAATTGTCTTCTTCAATGGGAGTCTCGCTGCTGTCGTTCTCAGTTCTTGCCAGAATGAACTGGGCGCCGAATGCAGGACCGATCAACTCGCCGGGTTTGTAACCTCCGAGTGTCGAGAGGGTGACAATCCCATGGGCACCAAAAATGGAACTGGGGTTGTTCGGGGCAACACTCACTTTGTGATCGACGAAATCATACGTCGCGACGATTCGCGTGCGCAAGGAATCAAACACCTCATGGTCAAGGAGCCTGAACCCGTTATCGAACACCCCAACGATAACTCCCTGACCGTAGTTGCCGGTATTGTGGACAGCCGGAACGTTGATGAGTTGAACCTGTCCGAGAGAAGGCCCGTAGTTGAGTTCAAGGAGGGATGTGCTCCTTTGCGGTTTAGCTGTCAGTGATTCTGAAGACAATGGGAAATCTGTGATCGCTTCGGTTTCCCTTCGCGCTCGCCAGACAAGCTCAAGTCTGTTGACAAATGGGAGACGTTCGATCTGGTCCACCTGGCTGCGGGTTGCTTCGACGCTGATGCCGTTAAACCATTTTGACCGATGCCGAACTCTCGCTCCGAGTGCAATCAATTCATCCACATATGATTGTTCAACGGGCAGGTCGGTGTAGTCGAGGAGAGTGCCCATCGATCGAACCTTATGCCTGCGCAAACGCGAGCGTTCTGAGACCAGAGAACTGGGAATGTTTGTCTTGTCGGCCTCATATCTTCCCTTGTCGCCAAAGAACACCCATGTCAGGACTTGCGCGTCCGCGTTCAGGTTGCGGAGTGTTTCGCCAAGATAAACTCCAAGTTTTCCGTTCGCTGAAAGGGGAGGAGCGAGACAGAGCGAGACCAATCCAATTGTTGAGACGGCGATCTTTTTCAACGGCCAGACCATGGTGTCAAAGTATAGCGAACAGTGGGAACAGAATCAATGCAGAGCGGGCTATGTTTGACCTTGAATCTGAATTCCAATCCTGCTATCTTCATGCCGTGGTTTGAATTCACTTGTGTGCAGTAGAATATTAATGTAGAAAGGGCTTGCGTATGAGATGGGCCGTGGTGCTTCTGGTGTTAACGTTCACAACTGCGTTGGCAGGAGAGGTTAGGAAAGTTGACATCAGCGTGAAGGGCATGCATTGCGAAGACTGCACCGGGAAAGTGAAGTCGGCGCTTCACAAGGTCAAGGGCGTGCAGGATGTTGAAGTCAATCTGAAGAAGGGGACTGCGCTGGTGTCGCTTGAGTCGAATTCAGATGTGAAATCCGAAGCGCTGGCCAAAGCAGTTGCTGATGCTGGCTTTACGGCGTCGTATAAAGATGGAGACCAAACGAAGACTCTGACTGCGGCCAAATCTAGCCACAAGGATGACGACTGCGAAGTGAAGACGGGGGACAAGAAAGAAGGCTGTATGAAAGAGGGGATGAGCGGCTGCTGTGAAGGAAAGACTGCCAAGACAAAGACTGAGAAGAAGAAGTAGACCTCTCCCGCATTTGAAGAATTCTCCGGCCGTTGGCATTGCGTCAACGGCCGTTCTGTTTTTCGTTGCCCCTTCAGAAATACGAAGCCGTCGTGGCAAGTGCTCCACGACGGCTCTGGTGAGCGAGAGGGAACTCCTACCTGAGCAAAGTCATCTTCTTCATCTGAACAAAGCTCTCTGAACCTGTAGTGCTTCTTGCCTCGATCCGGTAGAAATAGATTCCCGAACTTACGTTTGTTCCTCCATTGTTGCGGGCATGCCACACAACTTCATGATAGCCTGCGGATTGAGTTTGATCGATGAGTGATGCGACTTCTTGGCCAAGCGAATTGTATACTTTCAATGTTACTGCAGCCGGTCCTGGCAGCGCATACGTGATCGCAGTTGTTGGGTTGAAGGGATTCGGGAAGTTCTGTCCGAGAGCGTAGGACGCAGGAATCAGACCGGTCTCAACGACCCCTGAAACACTTGGTTCCCCGACCTGGAATGAGTAGCAATTTTGGATGGGTGCATTCAATGGAGCTGTTGCAACTACCCCTGTCGTGTCGGTGGCGGAGATGTAGTAGCGGACTATTCCAGGTGTGCCGTTTCCTGGAATCGAAGCCAGGAATTCGGACGGTGTCTGAGTCGGTATCATGACAGTCGTATCCGTAATCGCATTGCCGCGTCCCCAGACGACAATGACCGCCCGGTGGTTCAGACCATGGAATGAAGTTATGGTTGCATGAATCTCAAACGGTCCACTTGGACTCTGAGTACCAACCAAAGGGGTATGTGCAATCGTTGGCAAAAAGTTGACCGGGTCGATGAAATGCTTGACCGTGCCAAGCCAGTACAAAAGTGTTTGGATGTGGGAACCGTTGTAAAGGTCTCGGTCTGCTTGAATGATGGCTTGAGCTGCATCGATACCTGTTGTTCCGGATCCGAGATAGTAGAAACTCTTGATCACGAGACGGTCGGTGATATCCCTTCCCAAGTCGTTCCAAATACCCATGAGCGCGGATGACCAGATCTGCCCTGCAGTGTGAATCTGCAAATTGCCGAATGGATAGGTCCGCGAGTCATTGAGTGTCCGGCCAAGCCAGTAGGGATTGTGTCCATCCCAATTGAACACCCAGTTATACTGAAAGTCGGTTGGAGCCCATTGGCCCAGGAAGCGTGAGTACGACCCTGCCCAGTAGTCGCCAAATCCTTCTCCCAAAGCTCCGCTTTCCCCACCACCCCAATTGGGGATGATGTTGTACATGATTGCATGCCCGTACTCGTGCCAGATCACGTCCGCATCTTCTGCGTCATCGACGCCCCCCTCACCCCATGCAATCCAATTTCCTGACGGGCTGAAATGCGAGTTGTCCTGGCCAAGATAACCGTGAGGGTCAAGGCGAATCTGAGTGAGAGATGGTACCGAGAAGCCTAGGTCAAGCAGTCGCTTGTAGGCAGTCGACACGTTGTAGTACACGTTCACTGCTTCGAACTCCTGGGCGCTTCGCGTGAAGCTGAAGCCATCTGGAGATGTGGCGGCATAGAACTGCGGATCTGCAGGCGACTCAATATCCGTTACGTTGCAGTAGGGACCTTTCAGTTTGTACACGCCATCTTCGTAGGTTAGTGAGTCCAACGTTATGGGAGTGCGATAGCCTGTTAGTGAGTCCGAGTCGGCATCGTTGTTGTCGGCGAAACCAGTTGCGTTGTACATTCTACGCCCCGCACTCAACGGATCAGACAAATAGACATATCCAGAGCCTTGGACGCGTTCGTTGACAAAAAGATCCTCGATACTCAGAACTTCGCCCGTTGTTGCGTCGACGAACACCTCCCAGTCGCCCAAGGGATTCTCGTTCGTCATTGACACTCGGTAGGCAAGATGATCCCGGCCGCTTTCGGCTCTGAACACCATCAGTGTTGCGTGATCCGGCTTGCCGGATGTTCGTCCATTGATGCCAACTCGGTGACGGCCGATTTGAATCGCTTCGCCGTTGGTGAGTGACGGTACAGTGGTAGATAATTGAATAGTGTTTTTGAAATTGTTTACCGCCATGCTTACTTCGCTCTTCGAGTTGATGCTCACCACCACATCGCCGCGATAGACCGGGACATCCATGAACGTCTGAGCAAATCGTACGTGTGAACTTCCAGCTATGGTCTTCACATCTTCTGTGCGAAGCGAGCTCGCGATATCGGGAAGTCCGAGTGCATCTCCTTGATCCTGCAGAAATGTTCGGGCTATCTGTTCCGTGGAGCCAGTGGCGGGCTTGAGATTGATATCATACATCGCGCGGACAACGCCATCAGCGTCCACTCGAACATTCATCGTTCTCCGTGAATTGTCAGGAGTGTTGAACTTCTGATTCGACGATGCCTGAGCTCCCGCAAAAAGTGTATTGGACATGCCAAGAGCAACAAGGAGAGTTACTGGGACGAGTGTTGTCGTTCTCAAGACCGAGACAACAAAAGTTGTGATGATTCCCTTTGGTAGCTTCGCAGCCGGTGAGGCTGTGTTTCTGAATCTTTGGAGCGAGAGGATTCTTGGATCGACGGACCGGCAGAGGGTGACTCTTGAGTGAGCCGTTCTGACCGTTGTACTGGAATCAATATACGAATTTCAAAGGCCGCCAGTGTACCTGTGGTCACACTAAGGGTCAACCGACTCAGCAGCGGTGATGACAAGTGGTGGGTAGTCTCTTGGAAACGTCCTCAGAAACCGCTGTTTTGGGGCCAAGAACACAAAAACAACACCTTTGGTCAGAGAATTGAATGGTCTTTGGAAACTTGGGTGTATTGTGTCACCCGCCTGTGTTCTGAAGGGTGGTGGACGATGGCAGCGCCGAATTCCTTCCCGAAGATCTCAAAGGCCACAGACATGAAAGAAAGTCTGGGAAAGCCTCCGGAGGACGCAGGGCAGAAATTCCATGATGACCGTGCCATCGAATCGACCAGATTGCTTCCTGAATAAGCGGTTCTTCCATGCAAATTCCGAATATTGTTTGGTTTCAAGTTGGTCGGTTGAATTCAAAACAGCATTTGCGTAGCTTTACCGCATGGAAGCCGCCACGCCGACACGCTGAGGAACTGCCTTTGAATATTTCGCAAATCAGGAGACTTCTGGTTGATTTCGTTCGCGAGGAAACGCGCAATGCCGGATTCAAAAGAGGGATTATTGGACTCTCGGGTGGGGTAGACTCCTCTGTCTCGGCATTCATTGCAGCGGAGGCGTTGGGATCAGAAAACGTTTTTGGCGTGATAATGCCATACAAGACAAGCAACCCGCAGAGTCAGCGGGATGCGGAACTCGTTGCCAATCAGCTGGAAATCAATTCCGAGGTAGTTGAGATCACGCCGATGGTGGATCCGTTGTTGAAGAGGTCAAAAATAAGCGATCCGATTCGTGCTGGTAACGTGATGGCCCGTGAACGTATGATTGTGTTGTACGATCTTTCGAGTCGCGAGAAGGCGCTGGTGATTGGAACAAGTAACAAGACGGAGATCTGCCTTGGCTACGGGACACTCTTCGGTGACACGGCATGTGCAATCAATCCGCTTGGCGACCTCTACAAAACTCAAGTGTGGCAGTTGGCAGAGTCTCTCAGCGTTCCCAAGCAGATTATTGAGAAGCCGCCTTCGGCGGATCTTTGGGAAGGCCAAACGGATGAAGGAGAGTTAGGATTCTCTTACAAACGGGTTGACCAATTGCTCCACCAACTGGTCGATGAACAGAAGAATGAGAATGAACTGATGTCGATGGGTTTTGACGAGCCGTTCATTCGAAAGGCCATTGGTCTGATGAAGACAAACGAATTTAAACGCCGGGCTCCGTTAATCGCCAAGATCTCCTAGTGTTGCCAGTAAACGTCACATTCGTCCAGACTCGCGAGCGCGGCCGCGATCCTGTGTATGTTGACATCGTCTCCAGATGAGTGAAACAATTGAACCAGGTGTGCTGTACATTGTCAGTACGCCAATAGGTAACCTCGACGATATCACGCTTCGCGCAATCAAAGTATTGAGCGGTGTTGATCTGGTTGCTGCGGAAGATACTCGCAAGACCAAAATACTTCTTGATCACCTGTCGATTTCGAAACCGATGTTGAGCTACTATAGCTACAACGAAACGCGGCGCGTGCCTGAACTGCTGCAGAAACTGGGTGAAGGCAAGTCAATTGCCCTGGTGACAGATGCGGGTACGCCGGGGATATCCGATCCGGCATTCGCCATCATCAAGGCGGCGTTGGATCATCGCTTGAAAGTGCTGCCTATTCCCGGGGCGAGTGCAGTCCTTCCAGCGTTGGTTGCCAGCGGCCTTCCGACCGAGCGATTTGTGTTTGAGGGCTTTCTTCCCGTCAAGAAAGGGAGGAAGTCGAAGTTC
>DPLS01000392.1 GCA_003541875.1 Bacteroidota bacterium
ACGACTTTCGACACTGGGTGCGGAAGTTCCTGGAGCCAGCCGTTGTTGGCGTAGCGGCCATCGTCCATATAGTAGCTTGGCCGGAGTGCTACACTAATCCCCTTGCCTGGCTGGGGTGTGCCCATACTTTCGAGCGCCGCGGACAAGAACCTTCTCTCTTGCACCTTCGCGCGGGAGTCTCTCACCACACCGTCATGAAGCGCGGCAAACCAGAAGGACTTGAAATCAACCTTCTTTGCCAAGGATGGATGGATTTCGTTTTGCCAGTGAGACATCATGAAATCATGATATGCCGCGTCCTTGTGAATTCCATCTGCGCTCATCCAGGTGAGCAGAATGTCTTCCTTTTGGCGCGTTTCGTATAGTGGTGCAATGACGGGTTGTTGCAAGGAGATCACATCCGTGCGTGTTTGGTAGTCTCCCCATGACTCGAACGCATGGTTAGTTGGCAGGACATATGCACACAATGCTCCCGTCTCATCCTCTGTCTCAGAGAGGCTAACGTTCATCGGGACTGACTTCAACGCATCGGCATATCCTAAAAGACGTGGAAGATGATACACCGGGTTCGTTCCCCAATGAATCACCATTCCAACTTGTCCACCTTTCATCGCGGTGACAAGCGAAAGGAATTCATCTGGCGTGGTGGTGGCTGATGCGAGCTGCGCCTGATTCTGCTCGTAGAGATTCGTGTTGCCAAGAACTTCATTGAGATAATTCACAACAACATGAACAGACAGGTTGAGTCCGTCACCGGCATATATGATTGACTTCCCTCGGTTCTCGATTAGATCGTCAACCAAATGAGTCAAGGTCTCAGCAGACAGGCCGTATTTCTCGGACAGGTTCTTGAGTGAGTAGCCATTCAGGAACTGAGGCGCCACCTTGTCGGCAGGCGAGACATTTTTCTCCACGACCAAAGCGTGCGCAAGTGCGAGCACAAATTCCAGTTGTGCCTCTGGCCGGAGACGGAGACGATAGTCAGCGTTTGCACCGGTAAGGGACATCGCACCCTCAACACAGTAGAGTCGGTTGAACTGCGTACTCTTCATGACGTCGCGGCCATCGGTGAAGCGACGAATCGCTTCGATACTATCCCCTTCTGCACCAAGGAAGTCCGACTCAAGAGCCAGCACAACGTTCGCTCTCTCCCACGCAATCACTGGAAGCTTCGCATCTCCATAGCAGGACTGCCATGCGCGACGACGATTTTCGTCATTGAAGAAGTCATATGAATACTGCTTCGTGGTCGGGTACTTTGCGGCAAACTCAGCGAAGAGTTTCTTTGCCGAGGGCGAGAGAATCGGATTCGTCACAATTGCGATCTGCTTGCTCGAATTGGTGCAAGCTTCAAGCTGCTTCCTGATCTCCGCATCCGCCCGCTTCCAGCTCAAGTCGCTCATCTTACCCGACAACGAACCGCTTGTCGGCCGTCGCAGTCGATACGGGTCATAGAGATTCAGGATGCTCGCCTGCCCCTTGGCACAGATCTTTCCTTGATTGACAGGATGGTCGGGGTTGCCGTCGATCTTGATGGGACGGCCTTCTCGGGTCTTGATGAGGATGCCACACGACTGGGAGCAGCCCGTACAGGTTGAAGCATAGTAGTTCGCAACTCCCGGGACTATCTCTTCCGGTTTCTTCGTGTAGGGAACGATCTCACCTTTGTCACGGTAGTTCGAGCAGCCTGTGGCGGCAAATGCGGCCGAAGCGGTGAGCAGCGCAAGGAATTGCTTCCTCGACATGCCGGAGAGGTTGTCCATATTGAAGTCATCTGTCACCCCAGCCATGAACTCGTGTGCCTTCATCTCACTCACCGAGTTCGTATCGTGAAGCTCTCTCAGACTGCGCCAGTAGTTTGGCTCTTTGCCGTTCATGCTATCCATTCGTCTCGGAACTTTCTTTGGTTCTGGGAACGGCAAGCGGATTGATGCTAACCATGATCTGAGATTTAGTATCAGAAGATTGAGCAGAGCGTACGAATCTGCTCAACATCCCTTTCAACGAAAACACTCCGACTCCTCCTGTCAACGCGACGCCGAAGAAAGATCGCCTCTTCATCGGTCTTGATCGATGCGTTGAGTTTAGTGGTAATGCCGATTCCATAATCAAACTCCTATCGGTGACAGGCCGAGCAATTCTCCGGGCCGTTCTTGACACTTTCAACATTGGCCAGTCTTGTCTTTGCATTCCGGTGGCAGTCAAGACAGGCTCCCATTGTGAACTGCGAGACTTGCTGGACAACATCCATGTTCTCTATGTTGCCATGACAGTTCACACAGTCGATGCCCTTGTTGATGTGCACACTGTGGTTGAAGTACGCATAGTCCGGGACTTTGTGAATGCGCTTCCACGGCAGTGCAACACCTTCTTCATAATACTTCGTCAGCTTGATGATCTCAGGCTGGTTCTTTCGCACGACGGTGTGACAGTTCATGCACGTTGAAACCGGCGGCACACCTGCATTCGGCGACACTGCCACTCCAGTGTGGCAGTACTTGCAATCGATCCTCATTGTGCCCGCGTGCAACTTGTGGGAGTAGGCAATCGGTTGAACCGGAGCATAGCCAACCCCGTCCCGTTCAGCCCGTGATAGATAGTACGTTGCCACCGCCGAAACCGCTGCAACGAACAGGATGAGCGGTACACGAATCTTGAGGGTGTAATCAAGAAGATGCTTGTTCATGAAGCCTGGTTACACCTTGTGCGAGATGGATGGCCGAGTGCACAGCATGCCACAGCCATAGTGAAGGCACCACTGAAGAGATTGACAAATAGAGTTTCGAGTGAACAGAACACCAACAACGCATTCAATTGGATGTTGACCAGCCTGATAAACGCCGCAGCGCCAGAAACCGTTCTGAACTACTGGAATTGGAAAACGCTGGAGCTGGAGATACTAGATGCCGATAGGTTTTGGCGTTTGGAAATTACAAAACTTTCACAATCAATGCAATAGTGTGCTGAATTCTTCTCAGATGCGCGATGTTTTGGAACTTTCAGAGGTCAATGTTCTGCAATCAGGAAACGACAGCCACGGGTCCTCATTCTCTCGGTGAGGCCAACTCATCTGTTGATGACCTTTGATTCCACAGCCAGTAGTGGAAACCTGCAACTACAGACATCCCATGACTCCTTTTCAGTTCTCACGCGCGCCAGTAGTTTCCACACTTTGAATATCCGCTCCACTATTCTTGATTCCCGACCGTTTTTTTTTTAGTATGAAGGCAATCATGGCCTACCAGAGTACCACCTCTACGGAAGTTGAGACCGTTTGTTATCACTGCGGCGAGCTGGTGCGACACAACGGCTTGCATCATGATGGCAAAGAGTTCTGCTGTGCCGGGTGCAAGGCCGTATATGACATCCTCAACCGCAACAATCTTTGCCAGTACTACGCATTGGACGAGAAACCCGGGATCGCCCCTCGAGAAGTGTCCATTGAGCGTTTTGCTTACCTTGACGATGCCGATGTATCCGCTCGACTTCGAGAGTTCAGCGACGGTGCGACGAGCGTGGTTTCGTTCTTCGTTCCCCAGATGCATTGCAGTTCCTGCGTTTGGTTGCTGGAGAACCTGCACAGACTCGATAGTGGGATTCTTCAGTCACGCGTAGAGTTCCTCAAGAAGCGAATTGCGGTTCGGTATTCTGCAGGGAAGACCACCCTCCGCCACATCGTCGAACTTCTGACGTCACTTGGATATGAGCCACAGATAACGCTCGACTCTGTTGAGAAGAGAAAAGACCCGGGATCAGACAAATTACAGTACTATAGAATTGGAATTGCGGCGTTCTGCTTCTCCAACATCATGATCCTGGCGTTCCCCGAATACCTCTCCGGCGGAACTGTGGACTTCGAACTCCGGAGAGTGTTCGCATATCTGAGCCTTGCTCTTTCATTGCCCGTGTTTTTCTACAGTGGCGCGGGTTATTTCCAATCCGCGTATCGCGGCTTGCGGACGCGGATCGTCAACATCGACGTACCCATCGCACTCGGGATTCTCATCCTCTTTGCACGCAGTGTCTATGATATTGTAAGTCAGGCCGGCCCCGGTTATCTTGATTCAATGTCGGGGTTAGTCTTCTTCCTTCTTGTCGGCAAGCTCTTCCAGAACAAAACATACGATAGCCTGAACTTCGAACGAAACTACAAGTCGTATTTTCCGCTGGCCGTACTTGTGAAGAAATCAACGGCAAACACAACAGTCCCCGTATCAGCGTTGACGGTGGGTGACCGGATGCTCATCCGCAACAACGAGATTGTGCCTTCCGATTCTGTGATGCTGAAGGGTGAAGCCGCCATCGATTACAGCTTCGTCACAGGTGAATCTCACTCTGTCAGTAAGACCGTTGGTGATCTTGTCTACGCTGGAGGGCGCCAGGTTGGCGGCATGATCGAACTTGAGGTTGTGAAAGAAGTATCCCAAAGCTACCTAACGCAGCTGTGGAATGATGCAGCATTCAGGCGAACCGAGAAAACAAATCTCACAAGCGTATCAAATACTGTCAGCAAGTATTTCACTGCCGGCGTACTTGTTATGGCCTCAGCAACCGCACTCTATTGGTTCCCAACGGATTCCTCGAAGGGTTGGGAGGCAATAACCGGGGTGTTGATTGTAGCCTGCCCATGCGCACTGGCACTCGCAGTTCCTTTCGCTTTCGGAACCGCACAACGCATTTTTGGCCGAAAGGGATTCTACCTGAAGAACGCACATGTGGTCGAAGCACTTTCCCATATCAACTCCGTGGTATTCGACAAAACTGGAACACTCACCTGTACCCGGGCAACCGCAGTTGACTTCGTCGGTGATGCTCTATCGGACGAAGAATTAGGAGCAATCGCTTCGCTAGTGGGGAGTTCACATCATCCTCTCAGTCGCACACTTTCTGATCATTTGGAGAGATTCCCTCGGTACGAAGTGAAAGGGTTCATGGAAACACCAAACGCGGGAATCGAAGGTGAAGTCAATGGTCACTCGGTTCGTGTGGGATCTCGCCAATTCGTTGTCCGTGCAAAAGCAAATGGCCAAAGGGAACCGGGAGATCAGAGCTCATTGAAGGAGACGAGAGTGTATCTGTCCCTCGATGAGAAAATCAGGGGCTTCTTCGCCTTGAAGAACAGTTATCGGGAAGGCATTGATGGATTGGTTTATCGCCTCCAGAAGATGTGCAGTATCAAACTTCTTTCCGGAGACAGCGATCGGGAGCGAGAGTACCTTGGAAGATTCCTCCCGGATTCCGTCGAGATGCGATTCAGCCAAACGCCGGCTGACAAGTTGAACTACATCTCTTCCCAGCAACAAGCGGGGAAGAACGTATTGATGGTCGGCGACGGATTGAACGACGCTGGAGCACTGCAAAAGGCAGATGTGGGTATCGCACTGACGGACGACATTTCTTCGTTTTCGCCAGCTTGCGACGCAATCCTGGATGGGAATCAGCTCGCATCCCTTGACACGTTCGTTCGCTTCAGCAGATAGGCCGTCACTATTGTGATGGTCAGTTTTGGCATTTCGTTTCTGTATAACCTCGTGGCACTGAGCTTCGCGTTCCAAGGAATGCTGTCCCCTATCATCGCAGCGATTCTCATGCCGCTGAGTTCGATCACAGTTGTAGTTCTCGCAACAGGTTCGGTTCACCTCATGGCAAAGCGTCGAGGTCTGCTGTAAATGTCAGTGATCTTTGTACTGATGGGTTTCGGGGTGCTGGTTGCAGGATCGTTCCTGATCGCCTTTGTTTGGGCTGTTCGCACGGGACAATTCGAAGACAGGCACACGCCCGCTATGAGAATCCTTTTTGAGGACGGGAAGGAAAAGGACAACAAGCCCAGCCCCGTCGTTGGCAATCGGAACAAACGAACGCAGAAGAAACTTGTTCTGCCTTTGGAATAGTTGTGTTTGACGGTCAATTGTGAATCATCGGTCTCTTCATAGCCACTAACAAATCCTGGTCTGTATATGGAGCTAGAAACCTTCAACTACGACAACAAGGTCGTCAAGCAGTTTGGCATTGCCACTATTGTGTTTGGGGTCGTGGGCATGGTCGTGGGACTGCTTATCGCCCTTCAATTGTATTTTCCAGACCTGAACCTCGGTCCGTTCCTCACATTTGGTCGGTTGCGTCCACTGCATACGAACGCCGTGATCTTTGCATTCGTCGGCAACGCGATGTTCATGGGGCTCTACTATTCGCTCCAACGCCTGTGCAAAGCGAGGATGTTCAGTGACACGCTGAGCCAGATTCACTTCTGGGGCTGGCAACTCATCATTGTCCTTGCAGCCCTGTCATTGCCATCAGGCATTACTACAAGCAAAGAATACGCCGAGCTTGAATGGCCTATCGATATCGCGATCGCTGTCGTGTGGGTCGTGTTTGCAATCAACATGTTCGGCACGATCATCAAGCGGCGCGAGCACCACATGTATGTCGCCATCTGGTTCTACATTGCCACGGTCGTGACAGTCGCTGTGCTCCAAATTGGAAACTCGATTGAGATTCCTGTATCGCTGTTCAAGAGTTATCCCGTGTATGCAGGTGTGCAAGACGCACTCGTTCAATGGTGGTACGGCCATAACGCGGTGGCGTTCTTTCTCACAACACCGTGGCTTGGCCTGATGTATTACTACTTACCAAAGGCCGCCAACCGCCCTGTCTATTCGTACCGATTGTCCATCGTTCACTTCTGGGCACTCATCTTCCTCTACATTTGGGCCGGACCTCATCACCTGCTCTACACTGCACTTCCCGACTGGGCGCAGTCACTGGGAACCGTCTTCAGCATCATGTTGCTTGCACCTTCGTGGGGCGGTATGATCA
>DPLS01000269.1 GCA_003541875.1 Bacteroidota bacterium
TCGATCCGCGTCAGCATTTGTTCAAACGATCGTAGGAGAATGAACTCAGACACTTCCTCGGTGCCGTGAGAGATGTTCACCCAGTGATCTCAACCGCGGATGAAGCCGTGCAGCGCATGAAGATTGTAGAAGCCGTGTATAAGTCCGTTCGCACAGGGAAGGAAGTACCTGTCAACTAGACGCCACCAAAGCTGAACAAACCGAAAGACATCATGACTGGAAGAATCCGACTGGTCACGATGTCTTTTTTTCCTGATGAGTATGATGACTCGACGGAGAGATAAACATTTCATGGCAATGTGCCTTCGGCTTGCGGAGAAAGGGAGTGGGCATGTAAGTCCGAATCCACTCGTCGTCGCCGTCCTAGTGAAGGGGGGACGTGTTGTGGCAAGAGGAGTTCATCGACAATTTGGAGGTTCACACGCCGAGGTTGAGTGCCTCCATTCGTTCAAGGGTGATACGCGCAACGCCACGTTGTACGTGAATCTCGAGCCCTGTTCGCATCATGGCAAGACTCCGCCCTGCGTCGATCTAATTATTGATTCTGGAATCCGTACTGTCGTCGTTGGCATGCAGGATCCGAACCCAATAGTCGCGGGCAAAGGACTGCGCAAGCTTAGGAACGCTGGGGTGCGAGTGGTAAAAGGTGTGTTAGGAGCGGACGCGGAATCTCTCAACCGGCATTTCATCACTCACATAACCAAGCGACGGCCTTTCGTTCATGTGAAAATTGCACAGACGCTTGATGGGAAGATCGCCTTCAAGCGAGGCTCACCCTCAGAGATATCGTGCATCGAGTCACGGGCGCTGGTTCATCGGTGGAGGGCGGAGCATGATGCGGTTCTTGTTGGAGCTGGCACAATCCGAGCCGACGACCCAGTACTAACCGTTCGGCTTGCCAAAGGCAGGGATCCAGCTCTTGTTGTTCTTGATGCGGCGCTCTCACTGAAGCCGAACTACAAGGTTTTTAGAAACGCTGAGGTCAGAAGGGTATTCATTGTCACCACGAAGGAAAGCGCAAAGAAGCACTGGCGTAAGATACAAGAATTTACATCTGCTGGTGTGACTGTATTACTTATAGTACCAAAGAATAATTACATATTGCCCAAGCAAATTCTCAAGGAGATGTACAAATTGGGAATCGGATCAGTCTTGGTTGAAGGGGGGAGCGATATATTCACACAATTCGTGCAAAGTGGTTCAGTTGATCTTCTGAGCGTATTTGTCTCAGCGAAAATCTATCCGACGGGCTTCCCCGCTTTTTCCCAGAATGGGTACGGGCCGCACCAAAGATCTGAGCGCCTTGGCCGTCCTGAGTTGGTGAAGCGAGTCGGCACGGACGTGTTGCTTCAATACGGTCTAAGCAAAGGGATATAACCAGGTATGTTCACAGGAATTATCCAAGAGATTGGAAGTGTTGACGGGGTCATCCAGATTGGTGGTGGGGTTCGACTCACCATTGACGCTCAGAGATCCGCACATCAGCTGAACGTGAATGATAGTATATCCATCAATGGCGCTTGCCAGACTGTGGTTGCAAAAGAAGGTCGCAGCTGCACCGTTGTTGCCGTCGAGGAGACATTGCTTAAGACAACACTGGGCAGTTTGAGGTCGTCCCAGCGGGTTAATTTGGAACTCCCACTGAAGGTGGGGGACCGACTTGGCGGCCACATCGTGTCGGGGCATGTCGACTGTGTTGGGGAGGTTCATTCGGTTGTCCAAAGGGGAAGTCGCTGGCTCGTCAAGATTCTGCTCCCTAAGGGTTCTTGGCGCTACGTGATCCCAGTCGGATCGATTGCAGTTGATGGAGTCAGCTTGACTGTGGCATCCATTGATGAGAACGTCGTTGCCGTCTCAATCATCCCGCACACCATGGACAACACAATATTTTCAGAATATAGGGCAGGGACTCGTGTTAATATCGAGTTCGACATGATAGGAAAGTACATAGAAAGACTCATGGGAATAAGAAGTTCCAACGATGCAACCGACACTATCTCTATTGATCAAATGCGAGATTGGGGATACGTTGTTTGACTTCCTTTTCCCAGGCTTGATTTGTCAAAAGAAAATCCGTATTTTGACATGCATTCGTCTCCGCAATAGCAGAAGGGTATATCAATGTTTTGGTTTCTCATAATCCTTGAAATTATAGTAAGCGTTTTGTTGGTTGTTGCAATACTGATGCAGTCGAGCAAGGGAGGAGGACTGGCGGGCACTTTTGGGGGTGGCCAAGTCGGCATGATGTTTGGCGTCCGTCGGACCGCCGATTTCTTGACTCGAGCTACGCAGATTTTAGCAATTATCTTTGGAGCTCTTGCACTCCTTATCAATATCGCTTTTCTCCCGAGAGTTGGTAGCTCAGGGGAGAGCGTGATTCAGGGGCAGGGATCCACACAGCAACAGGGCACGGCTCCACAGTTGCCTCCCAGTCAGGCGCCAATTCAAACACCAACCGGTGGAAAGTAGCCTGTAGTAAACCCGCACCCATGGCTCAATTGGTAGAGCAACTGACTCTTAATCAGTGGGTTCCAGGTTCGAGTCCTGGTGGGTGCACTCTCAGAACCCCTTCCGTGTGAGGGGTTTCGGTGTATCTGACCCTTCGCCTTCCTCTAACGCACACCCCTCATCCCGACCCACTTTTGCGTCCAGTTTGTGGACAGCCTTGTCTACAATTTCGGGACTCAGTTTGAGGTTCGAGTCCGAACTGTTCGGCGGTCAGAGGTCGTACTTCCTCTTGAACACTGATACATACTTCCCCTCGAACTGGAAGATGTAGTAATCGTCCTCGTCCTTTCCTACGAACACGCGCTTGGTGTTTGAGGGGTACAGATTCAGGAAGAACTTGTTGTTCTGGTAGATGTAGAAGACCTTCCCTTCGTCCGTGATGGATTCTCCCACTCGCAGACGGTACACACCCAACTGACCGTGACCAGCCCCCAGTGTGTGTGCCAATGTTGAGTTAGTTTTGCCCCGCTCAGG
>DPLS01000126.1 GCA_003541875.1 Bacteroidota bacterium
TGGATTAGAACTCTTCGCCTGAGACACGCTGGATATCTGCGCCGAGAGCCTGCAATTTCTTCTCGATTGCCTCATAGCCACGGTCGATATGGTAGACACGAAGAACTTCCGTGGTGCCTTCCGCAATCAGTCCTGCAAGAATCAGAGAGGCCGAGGCACGCAAGTCCGTTGACATGACCGTTGCACCGGTGAGCAACTTCACGCCCTTCACAAAGGCCGCGTTTTCTTTGAGTTCGATATCGGCACCAAGGCGAATCAGTTCGGGGACATGTTTGAATCGGTCAAGATAGATTGTGTCTGTCACGACTGATGTTCCACTCGCAATAGCCATCAGCGCGATCCATTGTGCCTGCATATCGGTCGGGAAGCCGGGATAGATCGTCGCTGTAACATCAACGGGCTTCATACCGTCTGGGCACGACAATGTAACGGTATCAGAGCCAACATTGACGACGCAACCGGCATCTTCCAGCTTTGTGAGGAGTGCGGAGAAATGTTCGGGGATAACGCGTTCCAAGATGATCGTTCCCCGTGTAATCGCCCCGGCAACGAGGAATGTGCCAGCCTCAATCCTATCCGGGATTGTTTCGACATCTGCAGGATGCATTGCATCGACCCCTTCAATCTCCAATCTGTTCGTGCCAATGCCGTGAATCTTCGCACCCATCATCTGCAAGAACTGCGCAAGCTGTGTAATCTCCGGTTCGATTGCCGCATTTTCTATCAGCGATGTTCCCTTGGCGAGCACCGCAGCCATCATCACGTTTCCCGTTGCGCCCACACTCGACACATCAAAGTAAATGCGGGCTCCCGTCAGCCGCGCGGCGCTCGCGTGAATGTACCCGCGCTTCAATTCAACAGAGGCGCCAAGCTTTTTCATCCCCTCAATATGGAGATTCACGGGGCGCGGCCCCCATGCGCACCCGCCCGGCAGGGAGACTTTTGCCCGACCGTACCTGGCCAACAGCGGGCCAAGCACATATATCGAAGCGCGCATTTTCTTTACATGTTCATAAGGGGCTTCCTGCTTATTGACACCGGTTGTATCGAGCGTGAGAACGTGCTCTTTCATCTCGGACTTCACGCCCATGGTTCTGAGTAAACTCGCCATTGTGCTAACATCGCGCAGCACTGGCGTATTCCGCAGACGGAAGGTTCCGTGTGCGAGAAGCGCCGCGGGCATAAGCGCGAGAGTTGCGTTCTTTGCCCCGCCAATGGTTACTCTTCCCCCGAGTTTCCGGCCACCCTGAATGACGAACTTATCCAATTGCTTTCTTCGCTCTGTGTTTTCGAGTCTCTGAAGTTGTTTTGTCCGTGGCCAATTTCCACAAAAAAGGAAGGAAAGTCAATGAACGACTCTTCTTGCTTCTCGGCTCCCTTCGAACTATATTGACCGAAGATTTCCGATACGAAAGCCACTCCGTTTTTCGTTATGCAATCCCAACCTGTCCGCTACTCTCTTTGCGTAGCACTTGCTCTGGTTGCCGTTGTCCGTGGGCAAGCCGAAGTCTTGGTCACCGACGACCTTGGCCGGATCGTGAAGCTCGTCAGCACACCGCACCGCATCATCTCCCTCGCGCCAAGCATCACCGAAACGCTCTTTGCTGTCGAAGCCGGTAATCAAGTGGTCGGGGTGACGGATTTCTGCAACTACCCTCCTGGGGCACTGCAGAAAAATCGCGTCGGCGGCATGACTAATCCAAGTATCGAGACTATCGTTGGCATGAAACCAGATTTGATTATCGTGAGCATGGAAGGAAATGTACGCGACGATTTCAATAGGCTGCTTGAGATCGGCGCTCCCGTGTTTGTCACAAATCCCCGCACGCTGAGTGGTATCCACAAATCCATCCGCGATCTCGGTCTTCTCACCGGCAACGCGGAATCTGCATCACGCCTTGTTGAAACAATGCTGCAGCGCGAGGATTCTATCAAGTCGCTGCCAACTGTAACGAAACGCATGCTTCTCATCGTCTCGCTGCAGCCGCTCATTGTTGTGGGGAACAAGACATTCCTCGCCGAGCTGCTTGAGCTTGCAGGAGGGGTGAACATAGCCGGCTCATCATTATCCACCTACCCGACGCTTAGTCGCGAAGCGGTGGTTGCGGCGAATCCCGAGGTCATCATTGTCATGAAAGACGCATTGTCCGACACCGACGAACTGCTGAATCTCTTTCCAGAATGGAAGACTCTCAAGGCTTTTCAAACACATCACGTATTCAATATTGATTCCGACATCGTTTCCCGTCCCGGCCCCCGCGCCATCGAGGGACTTATCCACCTGCACAGCATTATTCACGCCCGCGTGTCGAGCGGGCAGGAAGGACAAGAATGAACACCAAGAGAATCTCAATCTACAAGTCGTCACGGCCACGCACAGGTACGCGCTCACGAAGATTGAGCAAAAGGAAGAAGTACTTCATCGCCGTCGCCGGCAACATTGGGGCGGGGAAATCGTCTCTCACCAATCTCCTCAGTGAACGTTTCGGGTGGAAGCCCTTCTTTGAGTCGGTCGCTGACAACCCATACCTCGGGGATTTCTACGCCGACATGAACCGATGGTCATTCAACCTGCAGGTGTACTTTCTTTCCAACCGATTCCAGAGCCACAAGGCGATCACCGAAGGACCGGAGTCTGTCATCCTTGACCGGGTGATCTATGAGGACGCGGAGATCTTCGCGAGGAACCTCTACCAGATTGGAAAAATGGATGAGCGGGACTACACCAACTATGTCGAACTCTACAAGGTAATGACCGAATACCTGCGGCCGCCGGATCTGCTCATCTACTTACGCGCAAACGTCGATACTCTTGTGAAGCAGATCTCCTTGCGTGGGCGCGACTTTGAACAGGGCATCCCACGCGAATACCTGGAACAACTGAACACGCACTACGAAAGCTGGACGCGGAACTACAAACTCGGCCCGCTGCTCACCGTGGAGTCTGACGATCTCGATTTTGTTAACAAGAAGGAGGATCTGGAGAGGATAGTGGAAATGATGGGGAAGAAACTCCAATAGAAGCAGATCCGCACGCTCTTGGGCCGACACCGGAAAAGGATGCTACCGCACCAATCCTCGGCATTCACCAAGACCGATTCTTACCGCACCATATCCCTCACAATACCCACGCATGATTACCTC
>DPLS01000156.1:0-5990 GCA_003541875.1 Bacteroidota bacterium
TCACCACGTCGTTGCACATGTTTACACACATCCCGCACAGGATGCAGGCGTCCTCGGCCTCATCTTTTTCGAGGCTCACGAAGCGAGGCTTTTCAACGCCGAGTTTTTCCGCCATTTCCCGTACCACCTTGACGTTCGGCCAGCGCGAGACCATCATCTCCATGATGAGTTTTCGGATCCACTTCACCCTGGCTGAATTGGTGTGTACGGTGAAACCACTTCGCACCGGATAGTTGCAAGCAGTCACGATACGGCTTCGCTTACCGCGCACCACCTCAACACTGCAGAGACGGCAGACGCCGTACGGCTCGAAGTACTCGCAGTGGCACATGGTGGGAATCCAGATGCCCGCTTTCTCAGCCGCTTTGAGGATGGTGGTATCTTCGACTACTTCAACCTGTTGACCATCGATGTTGACTGTGACCATTGCAGTCTCTTTCGGTTATTCAACGTAGATAGCATCAAACTTGCATACATCAAGACAGATGCCGCACCGGCCGCATTTCATCACGTCGATAGCATGCACCTTTTTCGTCTCCCCAGTGATTGCACCGTCGGCGCAATTCTTTCGGCAGACGTCACATCCATGTCCCTTATCGACACAGATTTCCGGATCAATGTTATATGTGATGAGTTTCTTGCACGCATGGGCGGGACACTTCTTGTCCCTGACGTGTACTTCATATTCCTCACGGAAGTACTTGAGCGTCGTCAGCACCGGGTTCGGCGCAGAACCGCCAAGCGCACAGAGTGATGACTCGACGACCATGTTGGAGAGATCTTCAAGCAGAACCAGATCCTCTTCGGTCCCTTCTCCGTTCGTGATCTTTTCGAGGATGTCGAGCATGCGTTTCGTTCCTTCACGACAGGGGATGCACTTGCCACATGACTCCTCCTGCGTGAATGTAAGGAAGTACTTCGCCATGTCGACCATGCAGTTGTTCTCATCGGTAACCACCATACCGCCAGAACCCATCATGGACCCGACTTTCGTCAGCTCTTCATAGTCAACCGCAAGGTCAAGCAGACTCTCAGGAATGAATCCACCTGACGGCCCGCCGGTTTGCACCGCCTTGAACTTCTTGCCGTCCTTGATCCCGCCGCCGATATCGAAAATAATCTTCCGGAGGGTGATCCCCATCGGGACTTCGATGAGACCGGTGTTGTTTACCTTCCCGGAAAGCGAGAACACCTTCGTGCCCTTGCTTCCACCCCACGGATCTTCCGATACGTCACCCGTCCCGATGTTGGCGAACCACTGAGCGCCATTGAGGATGATCTGCGGGACGTTGGCCCACGTCTCTACGTTGTTCAGGCAGGAAGGTTTGTCCCACAGGCCACGCTCAACAGTGTGGACATACTTTGCGCGCGGCTCGCCCGTTTTTCCTTCGATCGAGGCCATCAACGCGGTGGACTCTCCACAGACAAATGCACCAGCTCCTCGAACAACTCGGATATCAAAGTCGAAGCCCTTGTCGAAGATGTTTTTGCCAAGAAGATTGTAGTCACGCGCCTGCTTCAACGCAGTTTTCAGCCGCTCCAGTGCAATGGGGTATTCGTTCCGGATGTACACGTAGCCCTCGGGTGACCCAATGGCATAGGCACCGATGCACATTCCTTCGATCACGGCGTGAGGATCGGATTCAATCGTGCTACGATCCATGAAGGCGCCAGGGTCGCCTTCATCCGCGTTGCAGATGATGTACTTCGGATCGCCGTGTGCATTTCGGCATGTTTCCCACTTGATGCCGGTTGGAAATCCACCGCCACCCCTTCCACGCAGGCCTGACTCTTTGATCTCTTTGATGACCTGCTCTGGTGTCATTGTCGTGAGCACCTTTGCCAGCGCCTCATACGCACCGCGGGAGATCGCTTCATCGATGTTTTCAGGATCAATGAGGCCGCGATTGCGGAGAACGATAAGTGTTTGATCGGCAAAAAATGGAATGTCCGACATCTTCGGGATCGGTGTCTTCTCCAGCGGCGGCGTGTACAGAAGCTCCTTCACCGGCCGGCCTTTCAAGAGGTGTTCCTCAATGAGGTAAGGAATGTCCGTTTCTTTGAGAAGCTGATAGAAGATTCCTTCCGGCTGGACAACCAGAATCGGGCCAACGGCACAAAAGCCGTTGCAACCAGTTGTAACGACGGCGACCTCGTTCTGCAACCCGCGCTTCGTGATCTCCGCCACCAGCTTATCGCGGACCTTCATTGACTGATTGGCGACGCATCCGGTGCCTGCACACACCATCAAGTACGTTCGATAGGCCATGCGTGGTTCTCCTGTTAGAAATACAATTGTTACCGCGTCCTCTCGCTACCAACGGCGAGAGCAAACTCTTTCACAACATTTCCCTGCAGCACATGGGAGTCGATAATCTTCTTCACCTTCTCTTGCGTTATGAGGACATACTTCACCGGAGCCGGTTCGTCCACTGTCTCCACGGTCAGCATCGGCTCCTGGCTGCACAGACCAGCACATCCGGAATTCGTGACGATGACATCGTGGAGACCGCGAGTTTCAACTTCTTTCAGAACGGCCGTCATGATATCCCGTGCACCGGCAGCAATCCCACATGTTCCCATATGCACGGTCATCTTCACGCGACCAGCACCCTGACGGAGCGTGGTCTGACGACGCGTCTGCTCCCTGATTTTTGCGAGATCATCAATCGTGATTTTTGACATTGGTTTCTCCCTTTCTTACTTGTACTGCTGGAGAATCTTGTTCACCTTGGCAACCGGAATCTTCCCGTGGAGATTCTTTCCCACAGTCACGACAGGCGCAAGCCCGCAACACCCGAGGCATCGGACAGATTCAATACTGAATCTGTTGTCAGCGGTCCTCTCCCCTTCAGTAATATGCAGCTCACGCGAGATCTGGTCATAGATCTTCATTGCGCCTTGAACATGACATGCCGTTCCAGTACACACAGCGATGGGATACTTCCCCTTGGGCTTGAGACTAAACGCTTTGTAGAATGTTGCCAGGTGATACGAACGGCTCATCGGAACGCCCAAGCGTTTCGAGACATACTCCAGCACGTCCTTTGGCAGATAGTAGAGCTCGTTCTGAATGTCCAACAGGACCTGTATAATGGAACTCGGGTCTTGAGGATGTCGCTCGATGATACCGTCAATAGTTTGTGCGTCCATGGTACTCCCTAACCGTGTTGTTCAAGACTGTGCTCTTCCTGCTCCAGGTACTGTCTGATGAAACTCAGCGTCTCGGCGGAATTCAAAGAGACTCCATCCACCTGTCGCCTGATTTCTTTCGTGCTAAGCGATACTGTATGTCCATCGCGCCCGTGCCGATAGGTGATGTCCACCTCCGGCCTACCAGCAATCAGGGTTGTAATCGTGTCTGCCATGTTGCCGATTGGCTTGCGATCGATGTGGCTGAGCTGGAACGTCGCGATGACTTTCGTGCCCACACCGAGATGCGAATCAATTTCGAGTCTTCCGTTGGCCGCCCGTGCTGCCTCATCAAGGAACGGCAATCCAAGCCCGACCCGCCTTGTTGTTCGCGTTGTGTAGAAAGGATCCAGTGCTTTTTCTACTGACGTCGCATCCATTCCCGAACCATTGTCTGCAATCTCAAGTTTCAGCACGTCCTGCTTGCTATCTTCATCGATGGTAATCTCGATATTCGTTGCGCCGGCATTGATCGAGTTTTCCGCAATATCCAGAATATGCAGTGACAAGTCCTCCATCTTCAAGCCTCAACTAATACTCGCCTGGACCGTCCTTCCATCTTGCTTTTGCAGCGCCTTCCGGATCTCGGCAAGCGACGGCTCTGCAAGGAGGAACCTCGTTGAGTTCTTCCCGATCTGGTTCAGGAAGTGTGCATCCGAATTCCTGATGAATGTGTACTTCTCATACATCCCGAATTTCGTTGCAGCACTCTCGTCGCTCGTGTTCGAGGAAACCTCCAGTGCATCGAGCTTCAGCGTCTCCGGTATGAATCCCAACTGACCAATGATGCCGAAACCCTCCCTGTCGATATGTGCAGCAATTGCGAGTCCGCCAAGCTCATGTATTCTCGCCACAGTCTCTTCGATTGAAAGATCCGTTGCACCGATGAGCAACCGCTCCTCGAACCTTTCAACCTGATCCATCTCGTTTGCCACGACCTGAAGCCCGAATACTTCGGGATCGTTTGTTCCATTCAGGCGGTCATAGACACATGACTGGAGAGCAAGCGCCGATGCAGAGTTTTCAAAGATCGCCAGCACATGCACCTCTTCCCTCGTACACACTTCCATTCCGGGCAAGACCACGATCCCAGCGTTGGCAGCCGCCCTCATTACCGCCGACACATTGTCTGCCGAGTTGTGGTCCGTAATGGCAATGATGCTGATCTGTTGCCGAAGAACTTCACCGACGATCTTCCGCGGCGACATGAGGATGTCGGCACAGGGTGACAGGCACGTGTGGACGTGCAACTCCGTCTTGAACCATCTGAGCATGATGTCACGCCACTACTCCGAGAAAGTACAGTTTACCCGCAATCTCGAAGGCCGGCAATTGGCTCTGAAGAATCGGGAGGTTCTCCTCAATAGCTTTCCGCACCGTTTCCTCGGCTGGTTGACGGCCGTTCACAAGAATGATCGCTGAGATCTCCTTCAGAACTGCAACCGCAACGATGTTCACATGGATCTGCATGGTAATCCACACATTGCCGGTCTTGCTGTTTGCCATCACGTCGCTGAGCAGGTCGCCGCTATATCCTCCCGTTACCTCCCTGGTCAGATTGCCTTCTCCACAACAGACACTTAAGCCAAGGTCCTCGATGATTTCTTGCACTGTCATCTTCAGTTCATCTCCTTGATGTCCCTGACTCTTTCACCGTGAGCTCGAACTTTTTCGAGCAGATTAGCGGATAGGGTCTCAAAGCCCTTCATCGCAATAAACACACAGTCATCGGCAGTCGCCTCCCCTTTCACAACATCCTCCGCGAACGTTGTGCAGGTTGGCGAGCCGCAAGCGCCGCAATCGATTTTCGGCAGGCGCTCGTACAATTCCTGCTTCTGCTGCAGCTTCTGGAGCGCCTTCGACACATCCTCATCGAGCGGCTGGATCGGAACAGAGGGGATCTTCCCCGGAAGAGAAAAGAAGTTCTTCCGGTACAGTCCTCTGATCTTCTCCCGATCCTGACATGGCTTGCCACCAAATCTCTGAACCATTCGGAGAACTCGTCCCCTCGCGATATAGGCGTTCTCTACGTTCAGCGAACCGCCAACGCACGCAGTCGGACAGGAGTGCGCTTCGATGTATTGGATGTCGCGCAATTTCCCATTCTCAATCTCTTCAAAAATCCTCACCGCATCCCTCACCCCGCCGATTGAAAGGCACTCTTCCGCTTTAAGGCAAGCAACCTGCCCACCCACAATGGGCCACCCTAGTCCCAGCCCGCGTATGTCGTCACCATTATCACCCGCCATCACATCCGGCAGAACCTGGAGGATGCTTGGATAGATCTCGGCAATCGCGATCGTGCCGTTGACAAACGAGTGTTTCTTACGAGGGGGATTTCTGGTCGCGAGTGTTTTCGCCGGACAGGGAGTGATGTAGATAACGCCGATCTCAGTCTCTCTCAATCCCAAATTCTTCATCGCAAGATGTTTCGCCTCACGTGCAGCAATCTCCATCGGCGACTCGATGGGAATGAGATGGTCTAGAAGGTTTGGATACCGTATCTGCACCAAACGCACGATCGCTGGACAGAAAGGTGAAATGAGCGGCCGGGGGCTGTCGACCGAATCGAGGTACTCCTGTATGGCGATACTTACGGACTCCGAGGCACAAGCGGCATCGTATGCATCGCCAAATCCAATTCTCTTTAGTGCGCGGAGTATCGCCGACGGAGGAATATCTTTGCCGAATTGGGAATAGAACACCGGCGATGGGATGGCAATCGTATGCTTGAACCGGGAGAAATCGCTGAAGGAACTCGTCTGAGGAAGAACCGCCCTGCTGGGACAAACGCGCAC
>DPLS01000156.1:6197-8637 GCA_003541875.1 Bacteroidota bacterium
ACGGGAGAAATCGCTAAAGGAACTCGTCTGAGGAAGGACTGCCCTGCTGGGACAAACGCGCACGCACTCGCCACAATCAATGCACCGATCCCGCAGGAGCATCGCCTTGCGGCCACGGACGCGAATTGCCTGCGTGGGACAGACCTGCATGCATGCCATCCGCCCCTGGCATCGCTCCCCATCTATCAATATGGACTGAAACTCCTTGTGCATCGTCAGCTAATATTGATTGTAATTCCCAACTGCGTCCCTTTGCCGACTTCCGACTCGATTGTGAAGTCATCTGAGTTTCTCTTGATATTCGGAAGTCCCATTCCCGCCCCAAAACCCATCTCACGCATTTCCGGGGTTGCTGTTGAGTAGCCTTCCCGCATTGCGCGTTCGATATCCGGTATTCCGGGTCCTTCGTCGTTAACAAGAATCTTGATGACCTGCGGTGTCACCTGAAACGTCATCTTTGCCTTTCGAGCATACATGACAACATTCATTTCAGCTTCATAGGCAGCAATCGCTACACGCCGGATGAAGGCTGCATTCACGCCAAGTTGTTTGAGAATCGACTTGATCTCTGTCGATGCTTTCCCTGCATTAAGGAAGTTCCTTCCCTCAATGAGAAACGACTGTGAGAACGGCTCGACCATGGATCATATCCGTGCCTGAAATCCGTTGCTGACTGCCGGCTCCATTGTAGAGGTGAGCCCCTTCGCATATAATTTCCCGCATGCTTCATACATTGAGTAGGGCGTGCCGAGCACCGGAATCCGTTTCTCCTTCGCCAAAGAAATGATGTCGTCGGCCGGTCTTTTCCCCCGAACAAAAACTACTGCACTGATGTCGGCAATGAACGCAGTTTGTATTGTTTGAACATTCACCAGTCCCGTCAGGAGCACAGCTCCCGAACGGGAGAAGGCAAGCACGTCACTCATAAGATCTGATGCGCAGCCGAACTTGATATCGGTTTCACTCAGATGTTCTTCTCCGACATATACCTCGGAAGAGAGTAGTTCGCGTATTTCCGACAGCAGCAGCATGGAACAGCTAGTCCTTTGGTTTGGTGGAGATTTCGTTCACCAGTTGTTTACCGAAGTAGATTGACCGCCCTGATGGAATTCGGGTCGCCGGACAGTTACTCCAGCACTGGCCACAGCCAGTACATTTCTCTGTGTCAACGTACCGTGCTTTCTTTCGCACCTTGACTTTGAAGTTGCCAATGTACCCTGACACGTTCTCAACTTCAGAGTAGCTCATCAGAGTGATGTCTTTCCTGTGACCTACCGACACCATCTTCGGTGTCAAAATGCACGCTGCACAGTCAAGCGTTGGAAATGTCTTGTCAAATGTTCCCATCCGTCCGCCGACAGACGGCTCCTTCTCGACGAGGTAGACATGATGGCCGGCGTTAGCAATCTCAAGTGCCGCTTGGATGCCAGCGATTCCCGCACCTACAATCAGCGTTGCCTTGTTGAGAGGCTGCTTCGTAATCTGCAGCGGCTGATGGAGTGCGACGCGCCTGACTGCTGCGTTGACAAGGGCCGTGGCTTTTTTCGTCGCCGCATCCTTATCATCGTGGACCCATGCACAGTGCTCACGAATATTGGCAATCTGCACAAGGTATCGATTAACCCCAGCTGACTCAGCTGCAAGACGGAATGTAAGTTCGTGCATCAATGGCGAGCACGCAGCAACGACAACCCGGTTGACGCCGAGGTTCTTGATATCCTGCTTGATCAGATCCTGCCCGGGATCAGAGCACATGAATTTATAGTCCCGCGCAACCACAACGTTCGGCTGCTTGGCGATGTAATCGCGCACCTCTGGGACGTTTACGGTCGCGGAGATGTTCACGCCACAGTGACAGATATAGACGCCAATGCGGACTTGACCGTTCTTTCCATTCGTCGGTTTTGGTGTCTCAGGCATACTGCACCTCCGTCAGCGAGGAAACTTTCTGTCCCACCGGGATGAACAAGGCATCAAAGCCGAGTTTCTTGGCCGGAACACCCAGTGCGATCCCAAGAAGTTGAGTGAAGTAGAGAATCGGGATATTGAACTCTGTATTGAAAGTACTGTTGATCTTGTCTTGATACGCTTCAAGATTGAAATGACACAGCGGACATGTCGTGACAATGACATCGGCACCGTTCTCCTGAGCGCAACTCAAGAGTTCTCTATTAAGTTTGAGGCCCGTGTCTTCGAACGTTGTCATGAGCATACCGCCGCAACACCGCACTTTCATTGGGTAGTACACCATTTCTCCACCACATTTTCTGAAAAGCCGGTCCATTAACATGGGATTCTCCTGGTCGTCGAATGTTTTGTCCGGACGGACAATCTGACATCCGTAGTAAGGAGCGATTTTAAGACCGTTGAGATTTCTCTTTACCTTCTGCAGGATCGCATCGAGACCGACATCGTTCATCAAAATATCGAGTGGATGCCG
>DPLS01000156.1:8932-11911 GCA_003541875.1 Bacteroidota bacterium
ACATCCTTGTGCATCTCAGGAATGGACCCCATGATTCGGTTCGTCTTCGAAAGAACGGTAAAACAGGAACTGCACGGCGCCATGATGTCGAGCCCCATCTTTTCTGCCAGAGCGAGGTTCCGGGCAGAGACGGCGAGAGCAACAGTTTCCTTGACCGACATATAGACGGTTGCACCGCAGCAATTCCAGTCATCAATCTCAATCAGTTCCTGATCAAGGGCGGCAAAGACCTCTCTGACCGACGCGTCATAGCCCCGCTGGTTTTTTTCCAGGCTGCAGCCCGGGTAGTAGGCGTATTTCACGGTCACTCTCCTTTCCTTTGTTCGAGCTTCAATTCGCCAAGTCCTCTATACCCGACAAAATCGGGGGCGTACTCCAGCGTTTCCTTTGTGTGCCTCATTTCAATTTCCTGCGCCTTGCGGATGATGCGTGCGAGAGACTTCTGCTCTTTGATCCGTTTTGGGAAAGGCTGGAGACGTTTGGTTTTCCACATCTTTCTTGCAAGCGGGATCAGATCTATGAATTTGAGCATATTCGTCTTCATGTAGTATTTCCGGATCAATGTCCCCTCGTGGAGTCGACCGTAACTCATCAGGTTCTCCGTGAACAGGCGTGCAAGCCTCTGCACTTGCGGGGCTACCGATTCCATGTTCTTTTCAATGGCCGTGCGCTTCAGTGCATAGATGATGTCCGTAATCTTGATGCCGGATGGACAGCGGGTGGTGCAGGCATAGCACGACGCACAAATCCAGATGGTGCGGCTCTTCATAATCTGCTCCATCTCCCCGGCACGGAACATGGCCAGCAATTGGCGAGGTGAAATGTCCATGGCATAGCTGACGGGGCATGAGCCGGTACACGTACCGCATTGGATACAACGGCTGATCCGCTCACCTGCGGGGATAAGATCCACCTGGTCGAGAAATATCTGGCGGAGATCAGCTTCACTTTTGGTCATCACGCCGGGGAGGTGGTTTGTTGATTTAATCATACAGACTCCATAGAGATTCCATCAAGAATAGGTTGCTTCACTTCGTATGAATCGACGGTCGTGGCAGAAGAATCAGCCAACATCCTCTGCAGTTCTATTACAAGCATGTTTGCGAGATCCCGAGCAGCCGCCTCCACTTCAGGAGTGCATGCTTCGTGAAATGTCTCGATGTCTTTGGCTTCAACGGTATAGACTGTCACCTTTTCCGGAAGCCTTATACCCATCGCCGTCCCAAATGCAAGGACTGTCCCAAGGCCAATCGTATGCAACGAAGGTAGTGACTCTGCAGTGAAGGGTTTCTGTATGCTAAATGAACTGATGGTACCTGGAGGTTTGGTTTCCGTCAAGGCAGCGTCTATGATGACAGCGCTTGAATACCCCTCAAGAAGATCAAGCAGATCGAGACCACCGCGCTCGCTTTGAGCGATGAAAACTCGCTCATCAGTGACCACACTCCGAAGTTGCTCAACAGCACGAATCCCCACACCATCGTCGGTGGCAAGTGTATTTCCAATTCCAATGACTGTGATTTTCATTGAAGAGCTATCTTTGGGGTTCAAGTCGATTGGGATCCGGGTTCCTGCAAACCGAGCGATGAGGCGAGTAGCCTCGATGCTTCGCTTGGCAGAATTGCTGCCAAATGACTGACCCTGAGAGTTGACGATTGCAGGAGTCTTCTTGCAGCGTCCATTCCCTCGGGTGTCAAAGTAAGATGTTCTCTTCGCTTATCTGGGAACCCGAGTGCTCGTGCGACGTAACCCCTCTTCTCAAGGTCATTCAACAATCTAGACGCACGGGTTGGGTGCACGCCCAAGAACTCACACAGTTCCTTCACGCAGCATGGCGCATGCATGTAAAGTTGGCTCAAGCAATGAAAATCGTCCACCGAGAGGTCGGCAGAGGCGGCGAGCTCTTTCACTATCTGATGGCATCTAAGCAGCAAATCCGCAACTTCAGTTCCAACTTGCGGTTGGGAAGGATCCATGAGCGAGACGTTTCACCATGAGAAACTATTATCACATGACAAATTTTGTGCCCCTGAGAAATTCCCCCATCTCCAAAGAATTTTGGCAGATGGACAGGCAATTGCTGTTGAGTATTCCAAGTTAGTGTTGAACTACTCAGCACTGTCGGGCTGGCGGATCCGTTCTGTTACATGGCTGGATCTAGGTCAGCGGGCTGGCCGGAGAGGCAGGCGGAGCGATCGCATGAGGTTGTGGTCTGCCGAGGAACTCCAGAGCAATCTGCGGAATTGTGCCGGCAGGAGAGAGGTTCATCCGATACTCAGTTTCGACTTCACTTATGAGGAAGTGCTTTTACGTCTTGTACAGAGATATCGGCCTCGAGGACGACGATGTCTCCCAAGTGAGTGTCGGGAATGGCATCCATAGGGATATCGATATGGCAGGGTTTTAGGGCGACCTTTGCAGTGCTTCTGCCGTCCTTTTCAAATGTTTCAATGACTTCACCAGTCAACGAGAATTTGTCTCTGATCAGATTAGATGTCATTATCGATCTGTAGATCTTTGGGGTCACGGAGGTACATTGCAACCGATGTGCCACGCTGATTCGACGAAACCAGGAGAGATTAGAGGGTAATCACACCGAATAGACGAGAACCCGTTGCTTTGCCATCGGATTTCCGCCAGCAAATCAGTGGCGGGCTATGAGTTTCCGGCAGGTGAATACTCGTCGAGCTTGTATTTCTTCAACTTGTCGCGGAGCGTTGATGGGCTCAAGCTGAGCAACTTTGCTGCCTGGGAACGATTCCCACCGGATTGTCGAAGGGCTTGTCTCAACAGGTTAGCCTCGAGACAGGAGACCACTTGATCGAATGTCATGTTCTCGTCTGCAAAGCAACGGTTGCACGCTTTGATGATGAGATCAACTGGGTTGTCATCCCGAATCTCGGGAGGCAGGTCCTTGCATTGTATCTGACCGTTGGCAAACAGTGCCACGCGCTGGACCACGTTGCGCAGTTCCCTCAC
>DPLS01000122.1:0-2975 GCA_003541875.1 Bacteroidota bacterium
ACGGTGAAGTGGTTCTTCGGAGCACTCTTCTTCATCTCATCAAAGACAGCCTTCACGGTCGCCGGTGTGAATTCCTTGGATGACAGTCCGTACCTGCCCCCAATAATGCGTGGGAACGAAGCAAGCTGCAGTGTACCAGCACTGTGCGATTCTGCAATTGCAGTCACCACGTCCTGATAAAGCGGTTCACCGACACTGCCGGGTTCTTTCGTTCTGTCAAGCACTGCAATCGTCTTGACGGATTTGGGCAGCGCTTTCAAGAACGTTTCAGTCGAGAATGGTCTGAAGAGGCGCACTTTCAATACACCGACATTCTCGCCTTGCTTGCCAAGATAGTCGATCGTTTCCTCAACGGCGCCGTAGCCCGAGCCCATGATCACAACAACACGATCAGCGTTTGGCGAACCGACATACTCGAAGAGCCTATACTGTCGGCCCACGACACGGGCAAACTTGTCCATCGCCTTCTGGACTATCTCCGGACATACCGCATAGAACGGGTTCACAGTCTCGCGTGCCTGGAAGAACACGTCCGGGTTCATCGCCGAACCACGCATCACCGGGTGATCAGGTGAGAGCGCACGGGTGCGATGAGCTCGAATAAGATCATCGTCAACCATTGCCCGCAGGTCTTCATCACTGAGCTGTTCGATCTTCATAACTTCGTGAGACGTCCTGAAGCCATCGAAGAAATGGACGAACGGAACCCTGGCTTCCAACGTTGCCGCTTCAGCAATCAATGCAAAGTCCATAACCTCCTGAACCGACCCGGACGCCAGCATTGCAAAGCCCGTAGCCCGAGTCGCCATTACATCACTATGATCACCAAAGATTGAGAGGGCATGCGATGCCACCGTGCGCGCAGAGACGTGAAACACCGTCGATGTAAGCTCACCGGCAATCTTGTACATATTGGGGATCATCAACAGCAATCCCTGGGATGCGGTGAATGTCGTGGAAAGCGCACCTGCTTGCAGTGCGCCGTGGACGGCGCCAGCAGCACCACCTTCACTCTGCATCTCTGTTACGGAGGGAACTGTCCCCCACAAATTCTTTCGGCCCTGTGCCGACCATTCATCAGCCCATTCGCCCATGTTGGACGATGGAGTAATCGGGTAGATGGCAATCACTTCGTTGAGTTTGTGCGCAACGTATGCCGCCGCTTCATTCCCGTCAATTGTTACGTATATGCGTTCTCGGGACTTGGTTGTTTGATCCATGACGTGCTAACTCTGATAATGTTGTTCTGACTGCATTTCGAATCGGGAAAACTCTGTGACCTCTCTTACGACAAATGCTATTCCATGTGGAAAGCCTCAAATTCCGGCTGAATTCCAAGAAAAGAACGGACAACGCACCTCCATTTCTCATTCTTGAAAATGATGAGAAGGATCTTGCTGCGAGCGAAGGAGATAGAACCAACCTCGTTTAGGTTACTACATGCGTGAAAAGCAGCCCTACAGCAGGCACGTAACCTATGGCTGAAGTGGTCAGTTGTTCCGTCATCAGTCTAAGTACCTCCTCAGATGATCGCTCCACTTCCGGCGAAAGTCCGAGTCCGGCATCAAAGTCCTTCCCCTCTATCCCAAACAGCATGAGATGAGGCGGCAATTGACCGAGGGCGCGTGCGAGTTCGATGGCTTCCGCGACGCTGAACGCATGCGATGAGTAATGGAAGAAGGATGATGGAATTCTCTGCGACTGGGCATTAATCGTGTGGAGAGTGCCAGGCAAAGAACCGGACGAAGCAGCGTCAATGATGATGACGTGCTCTGCGCCTTTCCACGCTTCCATCAATGCAGCGCCTTCACCACTCTCTTCACACGCCACCACAGATGGCAGGTTCATCGCCCCCAGCTTGCTCGCGACAACTGGTCCCACCCCGTCGTCGCTGCGGTAGCGGTTGCCTACTCCGATCACGAGTGTCGGCTTTCGGCCGTTGCTTTCCATTCAGACTTTTGGTCAGGTTCCCGTGCTTACTCCCGATCGATTTCCAGTTTGAGGAAATGCGTTGCGCAGGAGATACACGGATCATAGTTACGCACAGCCTGCTCACATTGCCACGTAAGCTGTTCCTGGTTCAGGTCGACATTACGTTCCACGTAACGGCGAAGATCGCTCTCGATCGTCTTCTGGTTCTGCGACGTGGGAGGAACAATCTTTGCCTCAAGGATGATTCCATCGTCATCGATGCGGTATCGGTGGTAGAGCATACCCCGCGGTGCTTCGGTGCATCCGCATCCTACTCCAGCCCGCGGTTTTACATCAACGAACGGTCGTTCCGGCATCTCGTACTGGTCAATGATGCGCAACGCTTCCTCGCATGCGTGCACCGTCTCGATACTGCGCACGATGATACTCTTAAACGGGTTCCGAACGACCAAACCCAGACCAACGTCCTTGGCCACTTGCTTTGCAGAGGGACTGAGTTTCTCGAAGTTCAGGTTGTACCTCGCCAATGGTCCAACGTGATACGAACCTCGTTCCTTATGCACAGAGTGCAGGGCGTTGGAGTGCTTCACGTGTTCCTCCATGAAGTGCTCCTCGTACTCACGCACGGCAATGTTCATCCCGCGATTCGAGATGAGGCGCCCTTCGTTGAACGGATACTCGTCGGGATGAGTAAGCGCCACGAACTCGTAGTCTTGTTCAAAATCAGGAAACTTCAGTGTTGCCACCCACCGGACCGTTTCGAGTGCAGCATCCCGCGCCCATTTCAATCGCTCGGCAATCGGGGCAAGGTCAGCTTTCCGCGGCACCTTGTAGAAGCCGCCCACGCGAACATTGATGGGATGGATCTCTCTCCCCCCGATCAACGTCACCAAATCATTCCCGACTTTCTTCAGTTGCAGAGCCTTGTGAACAACCGCAGGATGATCCTTCGCTATCTGAATTGCATCGGCATAGCCGAGGAAATCCGGCGCATGCAACATGTACACATGTAACGCATGGCTCTCGATCCATTCGCCGCAATA
>DPLS01000122.1:3226-3600 GCA_003541875.1 Bacteroidota bacterium
TCGCCGCAATACAGAAGTCGCCGCAAGGCGCGCAATTGGCCTGTCACCGAAACGCCGCACGCATCCTCCATTGCATGGATTGAACTCATTTGATACGCAACAGGACAGATGCCACAGATTCGTGCCGTGATATCCGGAGCTTCAGTGAAATTGCGTCCACGCAGGAAGGCTTCAAAAAACCGCGGCGGCTCAAAGATCCTGAACTTCACGTCCGTGACTTCTTTTCCACGGATTTTCACAAGCAGGGCGCCTTCGCCCTCAACTCGTGCAAGGTAATCTACTTTGATACTTCTACTCTTCATGGGCTTCACTTTCTTTTCGGAATGGTTCAGCGTACGCATTGTACGTCCGGAATGCTCGCAGAATGCCATCGT
>DPLS01000061.1 GCA_003541875.1 Bacteroidota bacterium
TTCCGAAGAACAGGGAGAAGTTTCTGTACAAGATCAAGAAGGGTGACACGCTCGGAGAAATTGCCGAGTTGTTCGGGGTTCGGGCTGCTGATCTCCGGAACTGGAATGATATCTCCTTCCGGGAAAACATTATTGCCGGTACAACGCTAAAGGTATGGCTGCGAAAGGGGGAGTCAAGGAAGTTCGAGCAGATCAACGACTTGACCGCCGAGGAAAAACAACACCTGCGGAAGCCTTCCCCCACCGTTGCGCATGGGGATGAAGCGGGACAAGAGGGTGCTGCCCGGTATATTGTCAAGAAGGGTGAAACTCTCGAGAAGATTGCGAGCGATCATGGTGTAACAGTGAAACAGTTGAAAACGTGGAACAAACTTCGCTCCACCGTGATCGGCGTCGGACAAGAACTGCTCATCTACACCGACGCGGCGCAGCTAAAGCTCGTCCCGAACCAGGGCAAAAAAAGGGAACAATCTAAGAGCCGGTCACCAATTGTGTATGTTGTGAAGAAAGGGGACACGTTATGGGACATCGCCCGAATTCACAACGTGACCGAATCACAGTTGCGTTCCTGGAACAAGCTGACGCGGAGCAGGATCCGCATTGGGCAGGAGCTGTTGATTTACAAGGATGGGTTGGCGTCGCGCTCCTGAGCGCCTCTTCACGTTCTCGTCTGGCTTGTGGGTCTCCTCTGTCGCCTTTGGTGCCCCTTCCGCGCGATTGCCTGCACGGCGTCCTTGACTTTCCAGCAAATTCCAAATATATTGCAATTGATTCGGGGCATTCTTCTCACTAGTACTTTGTTGCAGCTTCCCTTTTATGTTCCGGCAATCCATTCTTCGCTCCTTCTTTCTTTCTGTCTCTACACTGGCATTTCTCGGTTCCATTGTCGCTGACGACCGCGACATAGACGGCTTGGGGAAGACTGCAAATGAGTCTGATAGCAGCTTCACGAATGTCGGAAAGATTGGGCTGACTATCACGAATTTTGGCACGATTGGGACGCGCAATGCCTATTGGCCGAACCAACCCTCATGCGAATACCCGCTCGGAAGCCGCATTGAGCATATCTTTCAGGGAGGGTTGTGGGTGGGGGCGGTTCCCCGCAACAACCCGCAGCAACAGGTCAGCACAGGCGCCCATGATCGATTGTATACTTCGCTGAATCCGGGCGAGCCGGTGCAACAGCCGGAGTTTGCCTCTGAACCGGACTCTACAATAGTTGAGCGTTCCTCTCTTTCCGAATCTCCTCATTATGATCCGAACAACGCGATAAGCCATCAGGATTTCATTGCATCATACACGGACAAATTCACTGTTAACCCAACCACGGGAAATCCGATTCCGCATCACAGTCCTCTCAACATCTCGGTGAGGCAGGAGAGTTATGCGTGGAACTTCCCCTTCGCCGACTTTTTTGTCCTGCTGAGTTATACGATCAAAAACGCAAGCGTCGACACGCTGGATTCTGTGTACGTTGGTTTTTGGTACGAAGGTGTTGTTCGGAACACGAACAATGTTCGACCGGGTGTGTCCGGATACTACGGGAGGTGCGGGAACGGCTTCCTGGATTCGCTGAGGATGATGTACACCTTCGACTACGATGGTACCCCGGTGCCGCCAGCTGCCGATAGCTATGTGGGTGTGAAGCTTCTCGGCGCAATGCCGTTCCCTCGCGGGGTCGACTCACTTGGGAGTTTGAAGACCAGAACGTACTACAACGCGTGGCGCTTTCGAAACACAAGCAGCGATGTGGCCTATTGGTCGCCGTCGGATGATGCTGAAAACATCGGCGGTGCACGAAGCAGGTTTGACCGGCTTGCGTCCTCGCTCGCACCGGAGAAGATCCCTCCATTGCGAATCCCCCAAAACGATGGCACGGGTGTGACCACGTTGCTTTCGACCGGCCCCTTCCGTCGGCTGCTCCCCGAGAGTTCCATGACAGTGACGTTCGGGATAGTGTGCGCACGGAAGTATGGGACTGCACCTGCATCCCAGGACACACGCGAACAGAAGAAGACCCTGTACACGAACGCGGGTTTCGCGCAGCAGGCGTATGATGGCGAAGACATCAATGGAAACAACGATCTCGATCCGGGTGAGGATCTGAACGGCAACAACAAGCTCGACCATTTTCAATTGCCTCAGCCGCCACGTCCACCGAAAGTCCATGTCGAGGTCGGTGATCGGACGGCTGCAATCTATTGGGACATGTCGAAATCTGAAAGCTCGATCGATCCGATCACTCATCAACAAGACTTTGAAGGATACCGCGTGTATCGCTCGAATGCCGGTGCGGATTTCACCTCTCCTGAGGATCTGCTGCTCACCCTCAATCTCGCGGGGGAGTTTGACATGCCAGACAACAATATTGGCTACAATACTGGCTTCAGTCGGATATTGCTTCCTCAGCCCAAGTTCTTTCCCGGTGATACTGTGGCGTATTGGTACAAGTTTCCGCCCGCCGGGGACGCCGTAACACATTTGAATGGCTGGCAGTACCTATATGGCGTCGCTGCGTATGACCGGGGTGATTCCGCATCGGGGATCGCCTCTCTGCAGAGCAAGACAGAGGTTCGCCGTGTCGTGCCGGGGACACTGGCAACCTCGGATGTCAGCAAGCAGATTGGCGTGTATCCCAATCCATACTACGTGAATGCCGTGTGGGATGGGAAAGGTGAGAGAAACAGGAAAATCTATTTCTACAATCTCCCCAAGCGCTGTGAAATTCGGGTCTATACACTGGCGGGAGATGTGGTTGCTGACTTACTGCATGACGCGGCAACCTACGACGGTTCAGGCATCGCGTGGTTCCGACAGTTCGGCAATTCCGGAACTGCACCGCAGTTTGCCGGCGGCGAACATGCATGGGACCTTGTCACGAAATTTGACCAGGCAATTGCCACAGGTTTGTATCTGTTCAGCGTGAAGGATTCCGACACGGGAGACATTCGGACCGGTAAGTTTCTTGTCATAAAATAAATCATAACTGAGAAGGAGAATCAGATGAAACGATTGATAGTGGCTGGGTTGCTTGTGCTTGCGGGGTTGTACCAGTCAAACGCACAATATCCATTGTACACAATCCGGCAGATTCAGGAGGTCTCGGCTGATTCGCTCCGGATGCTGGACACGTTGCAACGATCCCAGCTTGGTCGCTGGACTGCTCAGACTTCACCGCGCTTCCATGATACTGTAAGGGTACGGGGCGTCTGCGTCGTGCCCGCAAAGGTCATCAACTTTACATCCCTCGGCTACAACTTTCTCATTGCCAGCGGTGAGAATTCATGGGGAGGGCTGTTAGTTCGACCGAATATCAGTTCGACTTCCAATCCTGGTGACACGGTTTTTGCCATCCAATGGGGGATGCTCAACGTAGAACCGGGTGACACCGTGCAACTCACAGGGTACATCGACGAATTTCCCCTCAGCGATCTCGTGAGCGCGACGCAGATTGTTCCTGTGTACAGTCAGCCGCTGGCAATATTCCCCGGTCCTGGTCCTTCAGCGATTCCACCGCATGTCCCAAAGCTTGCTTCTGACTTCTGGAGAGGGCCGTTTCCTTCCTCTCCGCCGTATCCTCCCAACGGGATCCAGTTCAGTACCGGCGAACCAATGGAGTTCATGCGCGTGGTTCTGACGAATCTCTCGGTCGTTGCCTACGTCAATCAAACAAATGGCACATTCCAGATGGTCGATCAATCCGGGAACATGTTTTCGACCATGGACGCCTCGAAGTGGTTCACGACAAGAGGTCATCGGGATCCGCTCTCGACTTATGCCCTTCCGCCGATCGGATCGATCATCGATACAATTCGGGGATACATCGTGACGAACAGTGGACAAGAGGCAGCCAGAGGGTACCGGATCGCTCCCATATACCCGGGAGATATTCGGTACGGTAGTGTCACGCTGCCAATTGTTAACACTCATCGCAGGTATCCGGTTGTCGTGCCACCCGATTCAACTCCGACTATTGCATGCAGAATCACGAAAGGCAACATAGGGGTTGCATCAAGGCAGCTCCGCTACAGTATCAACAATGGTCCGTTCGTCAACGTGACCATGACGCTGAACGCAGCCGATACAACCTACAGAGCGCAGATCCCGCAACAGGCAGCGAACACGTTTGTTCATTACTATATCAGCGTCACGGATTCCGCTGTCCCGCCGAATACCGTGAAGCTGGCAAGTTCGGCAACGGACGGAAGTCAGACTGATACCTTGCGCGGATTCTTCTTCTACACAGTCTTGAACAGGCCGATTACCATTAGCGATATTCAGACAACACCGTACCCCAATGGTCGTACGCCGTACCTTGGGGCGGTTGTTCCGGTGAGGGGCATCATCACCGCCGACACTGCAAGCTTGATCCCACCGCCACCGCGATTTCGCGGAACATCGGCGTGGTACATGCAAAATGGCAACCAACCATGGTCGGGGATCTGGGTGTACAATGATTCAACATCGTTGGCGGGTCTTCTTGGTCTGAGAAATGGAGACAGTGTTGCTGTCACGGGTGTCGTAGCCGAAGATTTTGACGTGACCAGGGTTGAGCGCCAGACAACTCCGCCCGTAGTCTATACTCCAAACAACCCTCTGCCTGCTCCGGTAGTCTTGCCCACGAGTACGTTTGGGGCATCGGTGGGCAATGGCACTCCCACGGCTGAGCGCTGGGAAGGGATGCTGGTGCAGTTCAACAATGTCGTCATGCCCGATTCAGAACCAACGTTCCAGGACATCAATGAGTTTGCAGTTGATGATGGCTCGGGTGTGGTGCTTGTGCGCAAGGATGGGACTCACCGTTACACAACAACGGTTGCCGATACCGCGGGGGGCAGAATCCTGATCCGTCGAGGACAGCGCATCTCGTATATTCGAGGCGTCATCTACTTTGCCGGTGGCGGAGGAGGTTTCCGATACAAGCTCGTGCCAAGATCGAATGCCGACTTCGGAGTGATCACAGGAGTTGACATCGAACGCAACCCAACGGTAGTCGACCACTTCTCGCTGGCGCAGAACTATCCCAATCCGTTCAACCCTGCGACGACGTTTCGCTATTCGTTGCCTTTCAGTGAATTTGTGACGGTCAAGATCTATAATCTGCTTGGTCAGGAAGTCGAGACACTGGTTAATGAGCAGCAGCAATCTGGCGAATACACGCTCAGGTACGATGCGTCAAGGTTGACATCAGGGGTGTATTTCTACCAACTCCGGGCCGGCAGTTTCAGCGAGGTTCGGAAGATGCTTCTTCTGAAGTAAGTGACAATTATCGGGGAGCAATGGAGGAATGAGATGTCCTCCATTGCTCTTCCAGGATTCAGCAACCAATAACCTACTCGTGAAGAGAGTCGCCGCATATATTGTCGCCGGGGTTGTCCTGCTCTTGTGGGCCAGTTGCAACGAGAAGATTGCAGATAATCCCGCAGTGAACAAGACCCCGAGAACATTCTTGTGGCTCTACCCTGACTCGACGATCAGTGTAGGTGTAAGCAGGCAGCACCTCCAATGGTGGGGGGAGGACCCGGATGGATTCGTACGCGGGTATCTTTTCGCCTTCACTCCTTCCAGGGCAGCTCACACGCCATCTCCTGACACGCTTCGCTATACGTGGGTGACGAAGACTGACACGCTGATGCACTTCCCGTTGGACACGTTGTTCCGCTACTTCACCGTCTTTGTGAGGTCGGTCGACAATAGTTTCGCCGGCCTGGACAGCCACCGCTCTGTCCGGCTTACGCCAAACCCTTACCTTGATATCAACGAAAATGGAATTTATGATGCTGGCGACCAACTCCTGTCTGGTCTCCAGGGAGCAATGGATCCGATCGGAGCTGTCCAGGCGTTTCCTATCCGCAACACGCCCCCACATATTGCGTTTCTGCCGAATCCGAATGATCCTTCCATTGGTCTGCGTCAGCCCGACTACACATTTACTGTGGCAGCATTCGGCTTCAAAGGGACTGATGAGGATGGGGACAACACGCTTGCCAGCTACCGGATCGCGCTCAATGACACAAGCAATGCTGCGAACTGGCTGACCATTCCATTGCGCGACACTGTAGTAACGCTGGTTGTTGCAAGGGACAGCTCCAATTTTGCTCCACCTGGCAGCGGGGTCCTCATCACGGCCGACGTTTTTGGAGGATCATTCCTGGGTAGACATCGCATTGGCCGACTGCCGGGCTTGCGGCTTGATGCGCCGAATGTGTTCTACGTTCAGTCAAAGGATGTCGCGGGAGAATACAGTCCAACCATCCGGATGCCGTCCGGAACGCAACAATGGGTCGTGAAGCGTCCCCGCGGGAAGCTCCTGCTCGTGAGTGACTACACCGGAAACGATGCTGACTCTGCTCGTGCGAGATATATCAATGGACT
>DPLS01000319.1 GCA_003541875.1 Bacteroidota bacterium
GCGTTGGGCGGAGCTTCACGTTCATTGTCGGACGGTAATGCACGTTCATGTCGAACACGGCCGTGGTGAATCCCTTTGCCTTGTGGCCAAGGTTCCGTGCAACCGTAAGAGCTTTGAGAAAGACTTCAGGCATGATCACGGCCGAACCGACGTTGAGCACAACGCCGCCGCCAACCAGTCCCTTGCACGTCTCAGCCAGCAACTTGAAATCCCTGAATGAAAGCTCCCCTGTCGCTGCACCATCCATCGTTGGCTGCTGGTGGATAATGTCTGTACCAATGGCGGCGTGAATGGTAATCGGCACGTTGAGTGAATAGCATGTTGCGAGAATGCTTACGTTGGCGTTCGGCGCATCAAGGGCGAGCAGCTTCCGCCCAAGCGCTTCGCCGTACCCCATATCGGATTCTCTGAATGCGTCAGCCAGCGTTCTGTTGATCAGCTCACCTGTTTCTCTTGCCATCCCGAAACGCCCGTCAAGAATATTGACCGCAACATCCTCCGAAGTCTGTCCCCACATGGCGGTCTCCACGTCGTGAATTGCAGCGGCGCTATTCATCGCAACCGCCGTAATCATGTTGCGTTTGATGAGATCAATGAGTATGGGAGAAAGTCCGACTTTGATAACGTGCGCTCCCATCATGAGAATGACTGGCTTGTTCTTCTTTCGTGCGGCGATAATGTCATCCGCCAACGAGCGGAGATCATCCGCAACCAGAATCCTTGGCAGGCTATCTGCAAAATCAGCGAACGAACCCTTCTTTCCGTCAAACACTTTAGCGAAGTCGTCAGGCGTAACCTTACTCTTCCGTTTCTTAATGGAGATGGTCTTGACCTTCGACAGATCAGCACGTTTGAACTTGGACATAGATACCTCACACACAATCTTGTTAGAAATTCAGGGTGACTCTGTGATTCATTTGATTCGCGATCTGAGCGGACCAATCAAGCCGGAATATTCTCGTAACTCCGTGTCGATGGAGCCGATGATGACTTTGGTGTTCACTCGAACGGGAATCTTCCGCTCGTCATCCGATAGCCAGATCACGATACGCCCTTCGCTCTTGAAAAGTCCACCCTCTCGGACAAGCGGTTCCACGACGATCGTATTGAAAGTGCCGGCCTCTACTTCAAGCTCCTGCCGACCGAGAAACTTCACCTTCAACTCATGGCTGGTATCTTTGTAGAAGTTGAACAGTGTTGGTCCTTCACCCACTTTCATCTTCGAGTAGTCGAGCAAACGTGCGTAGTAGAACGCCGACATGATGTCGTGGACATATTCCGGAATCTCGTACTGCCCTCCAGTAGTCTTTGCCACGTGCCGTACCTGGTCGAACTCGGCGATGAAGTCTCTCCGATACGAGCCTTCGCGAATGTGTTGTTCGAATTTCCAGGGAGCGATGGCTTCTCCATCGATGAACGTCAGGTATCGGTCTTCCACTTTGTAGACGCTGGAGAAGAATGGTGTCGAGTTTACAGTGAACTCAACCCGGAAGCACCTCCGACCGGCAATGCTATCGGTGGAAGGAATCGCCATGACGGCTTCGCCTGCGGTGATGTTGAGGTAGTTCACATCGAACACCAATCGTTCTCCAACACCAAAAGCTTCATTTGTCATTTTTCGCAATTGGAGTTTCTTCAGCGAATCGGCCCGCCATTGCATAAGAGAGTCCGCCGTGTGTTTGCGCTGGATCGAATCAGCACTCGCCCTGGCAAGCAGCACCTTCTGAATCGAATCAGCCCTGAATGCAACCAGGCTGTCCTGAACCGCCTTTCCCCGGGCTGCGGCAGTCGGCGCTTTTGAAGACTTCTTGGCAGATTTCTTCTGAGTGGTCTGTCCGGTGAGCAGCACGAACGCTAGCACGGCAATGAATGTCGCCGCGAAGACGCGACCGATGGAGAATCGATTATTCATGAAGAACAACATCCTTGTTCTTTTGTTCGGCAAGCAACGAACACGCGGCTGCGTACACTTGATCCACCGAGATGCTCATCATACACGCACACGGGACCTCTTTCTTGTTCGTACATTCAGCGCAATCAATCGGCTTGTCGGGAACGAGGACCCGCTTCTTTGAAGTGTATGGTCCCCACCGAACAGCACTCATCGGGGTAGCTTGAGGGAACAAGCTCACAACCGGTGTACCAACAGCAACAGCAATGTGAAGCGGACCAGTGGAGTTCGATATGAAGAGACTTGACCGTTTGATGAGTGCGCTGAGTTCCTTCAATGAAAGTTTCCCCACTAACGGGATCGCTTTCCCCTTTGTCGCGAGCAAGACTTCAGCGACTTTGCGTTCCTCTCCTTTGGCTCCCGTGACGAGTACCTGGGCTCCACGGTCTGTCTGAAATCGTAATGCCAACCTTCCGAAAAACTCCGCTGGCCATTCCCGTGCCGAGCCACCGGTTCCCGGATGGACAACAATAATCTCCTTCGCCCGGTCGATCATCAACGATGCCAACAAGCCCTCCACCTTGGCATCTACTTCCGGATGGATGGTGAGAGAGAATTCTGGTGCACCATCAACTGGACAATCAAGTTCCTTTAAAAGATTCAGATTGTACTCAAGCTCGTGGCGTTTTGCATCTTTTCTGTGTTCGTATACTCGTCGATCAAAGAGGAATGAATAATAGCGGTACCCGGAACCTACTCTTACCGGTATGCCTGCTCGAAACATGAGCCACGCAAGCCGGAGGGACGGATAGACGACGATGACAATGTCGAACTTCCTCTCCTTGACCACCGCCAGCATTTTGTCGAGCGGCACCAGTTGTCCCCCGTCGTCATACAAAAGAAGCTCATCGACATACGGATTCCCTTCAACCAGATCGGCGGTATACTTCCGGAGCAGCATGGAGATGAATGCATCGGGAAAGCGCTTGCGGAGGAAGGGCAGCATGGGCAGAGTGAGAACAACGTCGCCAACTCGGTCGGTACGGACTAGGAGGATTCGTTTACTGCGCCGGGACGTATCAGCAACATGCGTGTGCAACAGTCAGAGGCTCCGTGCTTTGAACACCGAGAAATATAGCCGAAGCAGGAATCAATAGCAACCCATTCTCATCTGGGAGCCAGCACTCGAAATCACTTGTGGTCATCTTTGTTCAAACATCTTCTTCATCGGTACCCAGTAGAAATCAATCCATCCTTGCTTGATGGCTCTGTATTGCTTATCATGTACGCCCGTTTGTGTGAAGGTGAGCTTCGTCCCACCTTTGACCTTCTTCAGCGCAAACGTCGCCCTGGAGTAATCCCCTTCGGGCCAATCCCCTCCACGCCACATCTGGACGATCTTCTTGTTCTTGACCAACTCAACATTCGTCCCATCAATGTACCCGTCGTATGCCGAGATCTTCCCTCCAACCTTTCGACTGATCTTGGCCGGCGCGCCCGTAAATTTTGCGTGCGTCTTCGAATTCATTAGTGCTTCGTAGACTTGTTCTGGCGTTGCACTGAGCGTGACTGACTGGCGGATGGTTTTGGGCATAAAAGGTCTCCTTTGATCTTGCTGAATTCTCACACAGAAGCACTAGCATTCTTACCACCGAGCCCGCCGATCTCCACCTCCTTCTTCTCACTCATAAGGAGTTGGTGGCGTTCAAGGTATTCACGGACCGGCTCGCCACGCGCAGATGCTTCCCTCATCGCCCGTTGATTTTCCTCCAGCAACTCCACTATCTGCTGCTTGCGGATGATGAGAATACAACGCTCAGCGAGTGTTGCGGGATCAGCTTCTTCAAGCACCGACCATCCCTTGCTGATCTCATACTTGCTAAAGACGAGATCGGCAACAAAGCGACGGAAGTCGCCTGCCTGTCCGGTAGGCAGGGCATCATCCACTTCACCGATCAGAGTGTTGGCATCCCACGCACGTCCACTTTCGGCGTACCCGAGAATCATCTCTACGAGACGTTGCGCTTGCGTGTGCGTGAAGCGCTCACGCTCGATATGAGAGAAGATGAATCCTACCATCTCATTGCCGTGTTCGAGCATCAACTTAAGCAGGTCCCGTTCAGCCGAGGGGAGTTCCTTCGCCGGGGGCACATACACCTGTTTCGCCCTCGTCTCATCGAGGGCCAACGCAGTCTCCTTGCGCTGGGCAAATTGACTCTGGGACCGCTCGTGGCCAAGTATCCGGTCGAGTTCCCTGTACAACACTGACTCGTAGATGCCATACTTCTCGGAAACGCTCTTGATGTAGAACGTCCGCTTCAACTCGTCCTTCATTTTGGCGATCGTCTCGACGATCGACCGGACAGCACGCACCTGGCCTTCAGGAGTCGAAAGCAAACCATCAGCCTGAAAGTGACGGGCTTTGAAATCGAGAAACGATACCGCCTCGTCAAGAAGTTTCTGGAATTCATCCCGTCCGTTCTTTTTCACAAAGGAGTCAGGGTCTTCCCCGGCGGGTAGCTCGGCAACCTTCACCTCCAGCCCCTGCTCGATAATCAGATCAACCCCTCGCAACGCAGCCTTCGAGCCGGCAGAGTCAGCATCGTACACAAGGGTTGTGTTTTTCGCGTACCGACTGACGAGTTGAATCTGTTCCTCGGTCAACGCTGTGCCACTCGAAGCAACGATGTTCTGGATCCCCGACTGAAAAACCGATATCAGGTCGGCATAGCCTTCAACGAGGATTGCATACTCCTTTTCCCTGATCGCCTCCTTCGCATGAAACAGACCATACAGGTTGCGGCTCTTGTTGTGGATGGGAGTCTCAGGAGAATTGATGTACTTGCCAAGGGGATCGTCCTCGCGCATCTTGCGAGCACCGAATGCAATTGTCCGACCTGAAGGTGAGAAGATGGGGAACATTGCCCGTCCACGGAAGCGATCATAATACCCACTTCCATCATCGCGTTTCACAACAAGCCCGGCTTTGTCCAGCATGTCAATCGAAATGTTTTCCCGCTCCATTCTCTTCATTAACTCATCCCAGGAGTTCATTGCATATCCAAGTCCAAACTTCCTGATTGTTTCATCCGTGAAGCCACGGTGATGGAAATACTCAAGTGCCAGCTTGCCTTCAACTGTTGTCGTGAGGTTTTCGTAGAAGTAAAGGCCCGCCTTGCGGCAAATCTCATACAGTTTCTCGCTCTCCGTTGCCTCAGCCACATCGACTGAACTCTCAGAGGGGAGCACAATCCCTGCCCGTTCCGCCAGGGTGCGGACCGCCTCAATGAACGACACCTTTTCCAGCTGCGTGATGAACGTGATGACGTTTCCGCCATTGCCGCACCCGAAGCAGTAGTACATCTGCTTCTCAGGGCTCACGTTGAAGGATGGCGTCTTCTCCTGATGAAAGGGACAAAGTCCCACGAAGTTCTTCCCGCGCTTCTTCAGTCGAACATGGGAGGAGATGACATCCACAATGTCCGACGCGCTGCGCACTTCATCAATTTTTGAATCAGGGATACGCATGGAATGCTCTTGTTGAGGGCGGCCCTTCAGGAATCCGCAAAGAGAACCGAAGGTCGAACGAATCTACAGAAAAGAGGTGTGAGAGGCAAGGAGAACAATTGACTTGACAACACCTGGGCAATCTCCTATCTTGAAAAGGTGATTTGAGGCGAGTGCACGGACAACCCGGGAAAACACGAATGAGAATCTTGGCAGTCGAAGACGAAGCTGAATACCTTGAAATGCTGCAGATGGTTATTGACGGGATTGGCCATTCTCTCGTCATCGCAAAGAATGGCATCGAAGCAATCCGGATACTCGAAAATGAAAAGATCGACGTTATTCTATCGGATGTTGCGATGCCGTCGATGGACGGACTTGAATTGCACAGGCAGATACGCCTGAAACCGGAACACAAAGAAACCCCCTTCATCTTTCTCACCGGGGTTTCAAACCTGAAGCAAGTCAAAGAGGAATGCACGTCGGCCAAAGACCTGCTGCTGCAGAAGCCGGTATCAGTCGAGCGGTTGCTGAAGTTGTTCTCTGGACACGTGAAGACTTAGTCCGGACACCGTTAAGTCCGTATGGGAACCCGAGAAATCAGAAGCCCGTCGACCCCTCGACGGGCTTTGCTTCAGTAGCCAAACGCCTTGTCTTCCAACGCCTTGCTGGACGGATCATCCTGCAATCGATTCAGGGCCACCTTCCGTAGGATTTCGATCAGTATCCCAATGCCTCTTTCATAGCAGGACTGTGTTTCACCGCAAGATCGATGATCTGCTTTCGAAGCTGCACGATTTCCTCCGGAAGGTCTCTTACGCTACCAATAGAAAAGGTCGATGTGCGCCCGCCGAACGTCGCTGTAATCTTCTCGTCGGGTACGTCAAGCATGCGTTCCGTTTTTGGTTGTTGGATGTCGTGTAGTTTGATCTCGTTGAGAAAGCGATGCAGGCTTTCAATCTCTGCGGTCTCAGGAATGAACTGTTCCTGAATGTCGCGTTTCGGTCGCACGCTGTGATAGACAACCGATAGCGCCTCCCCCGACACTTCAATCCGGGTCTCCGTGTTGTGAAGAGCATTTTTCGCAACATATGTAATCATGATGTCGCCTCGTTCTGTTTTGCTGGACGAACAGCCAACGAGACAGAGGAGTGACAGAAAGGAAATCATTCTCAGCATGAACAATACCTTCTTCGCGGTGTGCGATTCTAGTACTCCTGCCGACCACCCGTTAGGTGGAGGATGACCGACAGGGCATCGAACTCACTTGATGAGCAACATCTTCTTGACGTCGGTATAGTGTTCCGTCTTCAATCTGTAGAGATACGTTCCTGAAGCCAGCCGGGATGCATCGAAGCCGAATTCGTGAGGACCTGCCTCCAACCTCTCGTTCACAACCGTCGCGACCTCTCTGCCAGTAATGTCAAAGACCTTCAGCTCAACGTTGTCAGTCACTGGTAGAGCGAACCGAATTTTTGTGGCCGGATTGAAAGGGTTGGGGTAGTTCTGTGACAAGCTGTATTGCCTGGGAAGATTGGCAAGATCAGAAACACTAGTAGGATCATCACCAGAAACCTCTCGCTTGTACATTCCGCGTCCATACGTGCCCGCAACGATATAAAACCTGCCCACACTGGCCAGACTGTCAATCCATTTCATCTCCGTCACAATGGTTGCCTGCGGCATGCCGTTGTTCCAACGGTGCCAGCTAGCGCCGCCATTCGTTGTGCGGAAGCAACCTGTCTCGGTCCCGAGGTACAACAAGTTGTCGTTTGTAGGATGCGCGATAATGTCACCGATTGGCACGTTTGGAATATTACCACTGATATTTGTCCATGTTACACCGCGGTCGGTTGTCTTGTAGATTTTACTCCCCGCACTCAATCCGTTCATTAAGGCATACGCTTTAGTATTGCTGGTCGGATGCGGAGTGACACCTCGAACGGTGAGCCCGGCAGGGAGACCGGTAGAGCGCTCATTCCACGCCCCGCCATCATACACTCTCAATCGCTCCCCCAGCGTTGACGAGTTGAGGGCCGCGTAGATGATCCCCCTCGGCGACGTGTAGATGGAGATGTTCATGTTGGATACTTCGACAGGGAAAGGAGTAGTGCTCAATTTGAACCATGTGGCTCCATAGTCCCGGGATTCATAGACATCCGGACCTGAATTGTTGTATAAGTAAACCGGAGCGCTCCTGTCTGACCGGATCTTATGATACCACTGTGCCGATGGATCGATACCGCTGTTAATGCTTGTCCAGTTCGAACCGTTGTCTGTAGTCCGAAGTCGCTGGAATGCCCAATTGCCATTATAATAGCCGTTAGTCACCCAGAGTCGGTTAGCATCAGCAGGTGCAGTGGAAACATCCATCGCCACACCACTTCCATCACCGCCGAGAATATGGTCCCATGAAGAGCCATCATTCACTGTCATCGAGATTCCATTATCCTGTGAGCCTCCACCGTAGACCAGATTTGTATTTGGATCGACGTCTATGTTAACATACTGCGTGATCGGAACCAGATTATTAGTGGTACTCCACGTCGCTCCCGCATCGGCGGAGAAGGACATGCCCCCATCGTTTCCGACCCATACAGATGTGCCTGTACTGTTCCATGTGATTGCATGGTGATCAGCGTGCACATTCACATCATTGATCTGAGTCCAGGTTGTGCCGCCGTTGGTTGAGCGCTGCAAAGAAACTCCGCCCGCGAGGACATTGTTGGCATCAACGGGCGATACGCCAATCACGTTGTCATACCACCCCTGGTTGCCGAGGAAGTTCACCCCCGGAGAAACGTTAGACCAGGAGGTTCCGGCATTCGTTGTTTTGTATACGCCGAGCATTGAATTGTCGCTGTTTTTTCCAATCGATGCATAGACGGTGTTCGGACTGGCCACACAGAGCGTCAGGCCAACACGTCCAACGTCGGCAGTGGGAATTCCGCCTGCTGTAAGAGGACTCCACGTTGTTCCCCCGTCGGTGGTCTTGTAGAGACCGACAGTGTAGAGAGAAGTGTACATGATGTTTGGGTTGGTCGGATTGATCGCAAGATCCGTCGCATTACCTGTAAGATAACGAGTCCATGTCGTCCCGGAGTTCGTCGAACGGTAGTATCCCGTGTTTGCAACGGCATGGATGATGGTTGCACTGCCGGGATTGAATCGGACGCGGTAGAAGGCGCTCGGCTCGGGAGCGAGAGGAACATTTGCCCATGCACCTCCTCGATTGGTCGTACGCCATAATCCAGTACCGCCGCGCTGACCTGGTTCCCCCGTACCAGCAAAGATGATTTGTTCGTTTGTTGGATCAGAGTCGAATGTGCCGATGGCAAGGCTTGAGAGATTCGGTGTCAAATCCACGGGAAAGATCAGGACGAACCCCCAGAGGCCGCCGCTCGCCGCCGCAAGCCGTGTGCTCACACCGTTGTCCACTTCTATATCAAGAATCCTGCCGCTGTATTTCGCATTGCCCGGAACGTCCATACCAAATGGCCCCAGCGATACCCAGGAATTTGTTGACGCTGGAGCAAAATCGTTTTCAGATGGCGTCTGCTGAACCTCCTCCCACATTCGTTGTGTCATATCAGGAGGGAGTACATTATCATAAGGATAGTGCCACTGTTTGAAGTACCAACGCTCAAGGTCTGGTCCTTCTCTTCCTTCATCCTTCGTAGCAACCTCTTTTGTGAACTGTTGCTCATGTCCTACGCTCTTGAGTGAACCCCTTGATGGATCAATATCCCTCGAGGCAAAGAACGAAAACGCCAGAAGGAATAATAACAATGATAGAGAGTGTACGGCTGCCCTCACGGCTGACCTCCAGAATAAGTTGGTGTATAATGATCTGTTGTAGCGAAAGATTTGGATGTATCGTACTGGTAGGAGATGTTGAGCCGGATTCCTGGAAACCCAGCAATCGCGAAATCAGTTAGTGAAGGACCTGGGAGTCTTGGTTGATGGTGTAGTACAAAAGCAGAGGAATGTAGGGAACACACACGATTTGAGTGAAGACAATGTGGCTTCATCATCAACGTTGCCAGCGCATGCGTTTAGACTTTGAAAAGAAAGAACGGTCGGGTGCGTAGAGCACTCATCGAACATAACCAGGGTAATGCACAAAAACAAGACTTTTTTATCTTTTTTAGGGAAGATACAAAACGGCAGCGCCCGCTAATTAATCAGCGGGCGCGCAGTCAGGTCGAAGTAACTGACAGATGAACTACACCTGCATCTTGTCAGGTTCGTACACTTTCACCGGTCGTGCCTTCTTGCGAATGAACTTCTTCTCCACCATTGGCGTGGGAGTCTTGGGTTCTTCCTCAACATCGGGATAGGTGAAGATGTCGTACTTGTAGTTGCGGAGTATGATTTGGTTGCCATTGCGGCCCAGAACATATTGTGGCAGTAGTGGAATCTTGCCACCACCACCCGGCGCGTCGATGACGTAGTATGGTATCGCCAATCCCGAGGTATGCCCTCGAAGCTTGTCCATGATATCCAAGCCAACACTGACGGGAGTGCGGAAATGATTTGCCCCCTTCGTAATGTCCGCTTGATACAGGTAGTACGGACGCACGCGCATGGCCAGCAACTTGCGCATCAGCTCGAGCATCACGTCGGCATCATCGTTTACGCCCTTCATCAACACGGCCTGGTTGCCAACTGGAATGCCCGCATCCGCAAGCATCTCGCACGCCCTCTTTGCTTCCGGCGTACACTCCCACGGATGGTTGAAATGCGTATTGATGTAGATGGGATGATACTTGCGCAACATCTTGCAGAGCTTCGGCGTGACACGTTGGGGCAATACGCATGGCATCTTTGTGCCCAAGCGGATGATCTCGATATGAGGAATTGCCCGCAGACCGGAGATCACTTTTTCGAGCATGAAGTCGGTAAGCATCAAGGGGTCGCCGCCGGAGAGAATGACATCCCTGATTTCAGGATGAGCAGCAATATAATCGATGCCACCCTGGATATACTTCATGTTGATCTTCGTCGAGTCTCCCACTTTGCGCTTCCTCGTACAGAACCGGCAGTACATCGAGCACTGGCTTGTCGTCAGAAACAACACGCGGTCAGGATAACGATGAACGATGCTTGGGACCGGACTGTGTGAGTCTTCAGCAAGAGGATCTTCCGGGAAGCCATCCTCTTCAAGTTCCTGACCATCGGGAATGCACTGGAGCCAGATCGGATCACCGGGGTATCGAATCAGGCTTAGGTAGTACGGATTGATTCGAATATGAAAGAGTTTGTTCAGTCTCTCCGCCAACTCGCCGTCAAACCCAAAGCGCTCGACGAGATCTTTTCCGCTATCCACACTCTGTCGCAACATTTCCTGCCAGAGTTCCATGCGTGCCTGTGTTCCTCCGTTATGTAAGATATTTGCCGTACACCACGAGATCGTCCCCGGTCCGATAGTAGTCACGAATACGGGCGAGCTCGTTGTATCCTCGCGTCAAATAGAACCGCCGCGTCTTTTCATACTTCGGTTGGGAAGATGTTTCAGCAACCACGAGCCTGCCACCTGATGACCTGATCAAATTTGCAGCATGTTCATCAAGAGCGCTGCCAACTCCTTTGCCCTGCCCCGAAGGCTTCGTCGCGATCCAGTAGAGATCAAATGTCGATTGGGTCGCCGGCGTTGGACCTATACAATAGTATCCCAGAATCTCCCCTTCGTCTTCGTACGCCCTTGTGATGTAATCCTTCTGGTCGGGTTTGTCCAAAACTATATCAACCAATTCAAGAGCGATGCTCACTTCTTCGTCCGTGAAGACCCCCGTCTCAACCAGCAATTGACAGATCGGTTCTCTGTCTTCACGCCGGAGTGATCGAATTACGCTCACTGCGAACGCTCAAGAGCAGACTCGACAATCTTGCCGACAGTCTCGACGAAAGTAAGTCCGTATGTCCTCGCCGATCGCGCGAATCCTGCATCGTCGGAGATATCGGGGTTAGGGTTCACTTCAAGGACATACGGCTCTCCCTCGGCGCTCAACCTGAAATCGACGCGTGCATAGTCCCTGCAACCGATTATGCGGAAGCACCGCATAGCGATATCTTTCAGCTTCGCCTCAGTGTCAGAGGGGAGTTTTGCCGGACAAACGCCCTTCGTCCCCTCGTAAGCAACCGTACCGTGCATCCATTTGGCGTCGTAGCTGACAATCTTGTGCATCTCTTGTGTCAGACCCGAGAAATCGATCTCGGAGATGGGCAACACTACCGGCTTCTTGAACCCAAGAACCGCAACGTTGAGCTCTCGCCCGACGATATACTCTTCAACCAGGGCCGGCTGATCGAACTCCTGGAAGATGTACCGGACTCGCTTCTTCAACTCGTTGAAGTTGTACACGACCGAGGCGTCGCTTATTCCTACGCTGGCATCTTCACGTGATGGCTTCACGATGAGCGGGTACTTCATGTCTTCACGTGGGAGGATCTTTTCCGGAAACTTGAAAACTTGAAACTTCGGGGTCTTGATGCCATGATACGTCAGGAGTTGCTTAACGAGCGGCTTGTTCAACGCAATACCAAGACTCAGGGGACTCGCTCCAGTATATGGGGTTTTCAAAAGCTCGTAGACCCCAGCCACACTCATCTCTTGGAGCGATTCGTTCTCGACGCACTCCACAAGATTGAAAATG
>DPLS01000052.1 GCA_003541875.1 Bacteroidota bacterium
ATCAAGGCGAATTTCCCTGCGCGCATTGCCTACCAGGTGGCTTCCAAAACCGATTCCCGCACGATCCTCGATATGAATGGTGCTGAACAACTGCTCGGCAACGGAGACATGCTCTATCTGCCAAGCGGCAGCCCGAAGCCTGTACGACTGCAGAACGCGTTTATCTCGACCGAGGAGGTCGATGCGCTCATGGAGCATGTGGGGAAGCAGAAAGGCTACACGAAACCGTTCACGCTTCCCTCGATAGTGGAAAAGAAGAGGAACGCGGAAGGCCATGGTGCCGGTGAGCGTGATGAGTTGTTCGATGAGGCAGCGCGGCTCATCGTCCGCCATCAACAGGGATCGGTCTCGTTGTTGCAGCGACGGCTCAAGGTCGGCTATTCACGCGCAGCCCGACTGGTCGACGAACTGGAGGCTGCGGGTGTAGTGGGACCATTTGACGGAAGCAAGGCCCGGGAGGTCCTGATCGAAAGTGAGGCGGATCTTGAATCGATTCTTAATGGCTAGGACGGTGAAGAATATGTCGAGACGGATGCTCTGGGTGATGCTATTGCCGATCGTTGCTGTCTGGTCACCACTTGCGGCTGAAGAAACCGCTCAGGAGGTGTTAGAGAAAACGAAAAACATGTATGACTCGATATCGGATGCTCAGATAAAGTTCTCACAGAAGACGAAATTTGAATTGTCAAAGATTGAACAAAATGTAAGCGGGACTCTTTATCTGAAGAAAGCGAACAAGTACCGGCTTGAGACGGAAGGGCAAACTGTTGTGACCGATGGGGAGACGGTATGGTCATACACCGTGACCAACAAGCAGGTGCTGGTTGATCATTTCAAGGTGGACGAGAATACGATCACTCCGGAAAGGATACTGACGGCTGCGCCGAACGACTACATCTCAACACTCCTCGGCAAGGACAAGATAGGGAAGACGGAAGTTGTCGCGCTCAAGCTCACTCCGAAGGGTGAACAATCTTTGGTGAAATCGATGAAACTCTGGATCGACAACTCCACGTGGCTGATCAGGAAGGCTTTGATCACGGATGTGAATGGGAAGCAAACCGAGTATCTGGTCACCGAGGCAAAAACCAATATGGGCATCCAGGACTCCCGATTTGTCTTCCAAGTGCCGGAGGGGGTGGAAGTTGTTGACCTGCGATAGGATTCCCCGAGATCTTTCTGTGCAGTGTGAAGTTCCCGCCTCACCCTCTGCTGTCATCCGTCATCTTGAATTGCCGATCTCTCGATGACACTTCGACCCAAGAGCTTTCTCAAGTATCTCCTAAGTGTTCTGCTAACAGTCGTTCTCCTGTATTTCGCTTTTCGCAACACAGATCTTGAGAAGCTCGCCATTGCCATACGTGAAGCAAACTATTGGTGGATGCTTGCCATGTTTGGTACGATGATGGCAAGCCACATTTTTCGGGCGTGGCGTTGGAGGTATTTGCTGGATCCGATCAAGCCGGGCACTTCGTTCCGGAACCTTTTCTCAGGGGTGATGGTGGGGTATTTCATCAACAACGTTCTTCCACGCGCAGGCGAACTCGTGCGGCCGTATTCGATTGGCAAGCTCGAATCACTTCCGAAGAGCGCAGCACTCGGCACCATCGTTGTCGAGCGTATTATGGACGCTGTTTCATTCCTGATTCTGGTTATGATCATTCCGTTGGTGTACAACGGTCCTTTGGTCGAGGCATTCCCCTGGCTTCAGCGCGCTGGAGTGATTATCTCGTTGGGTACTTTTGGATTCCTGCTTGTTGCAGTTGTGCTGATGATTCGAAGAGATTGGACCGACGTTCTGTTAAGGGTGGTTACTGGGTTCGTTTCTCCCTCACTTGCAAGAAGGATCGACGGAGTTGTTCACTCTTTTCTCGACGGCTTTCTGTTCATCAAGAGACCGGGGAACTTTCTGGCGATTCTGATCCTTAGCATTCTTGTTTGGTTTCTGTACGTTGTTATGACGTATCTTGCTTTCTTCGGGTTTGGGTTGGAGGGTCAGCTTGGCTTTGGAGCGGCGGTGGTTGTTCTCGCCATATCGAGTATTGGTGTTGCAATTCCAACGCCAGGAGCTACCGGGGGCTATCACTGGTTTGCCTCGCAAACACTTGTGAGGCTTTTCCACGTTTCAAACGAGGTAGCACTGAGTTATGCGACAGTAACACACGCTGTTGGTTTCATTGGCGTCACGATTGTGGGGTTGTACTATTTCTTCCACGACAATATCAAAATCACGGATGCAATGGACAAACCCAAGGAGGAGGAGGGGTGAGGGGAACGTTGATGGCGGGCACCCTCCTCTGCTTTGCGAGAGTCTCAGTTCTTGGGGGTGGGGTACCGGTATTGCTCCCGACGCAGGCTCCTTTGGACTCGCAACTGTCGTCACGTGTGGCGCTTTCGGGGGGGATGGGAGTGGAATATGTTAGCGCACAGGATATCGTTGACTATGTTAACTCGCTTGCCTTGGGCTACGGTGCGACGGGAAAAATCCCCGAGTTCAAAGCGGGTGTCGGGTTCTTTGGTGCATTGGCGTATCCGCTTTCGCCCGAATGGGTTCTTAAGGCTGAATATGTCTACCTCCTCGTTTCCTACAATCCAAACATACCGGTTGGGTCATCGGAGTTCACTCTCACCGGTCACCTGCCTTCCCTCATACTTCAACGAGTATTGTGGGATGAGGGATTGTACAATGTGAAAGTGGGGAGTGGCTTCGGCTACCATTTTGTATCGCTCTCGACGAAATATGCTTTTATCGACGACAAGCTCTCGGGAGAGGGACTTGGCATGGTCGTTGACCTTGAGGCGAATACGGCGTTCGGCGATCATGTCTTTGCGTATCTGGGTGCTGACCTACGATGGGAGTTCATTGGAAAACTCGAAAGCAGTGCGTCTTCGGTCCCGCCTTCGCAAATCGGGGTCATACCCCTTCCAACTGGAAATGCGTTTCTCATCGGTGCGCGGCTTGGCTTTTCGTACTATTTCTAATCACTAAGGAGGAATAATCATGAGCTATACTGTTGTTCGTTCAACGTCGTGGGCAATGATGGTGTTCGGACTTGCGCTCTCATCTGCCGTGGCATCCCAACAATCAAAAAAGGGAGAGGAGAAGAGCCCGAAAATGGAAAACGTCAAAGAGATTGGCGTAATCGAGACTTCGATGGGGACAATCGAGATTGAGTTCTACAGGAACGATGCGCCCAAGACGGTAGAGAACTTTGTGAAGCTTGCAGAGAAGAAGTATTTTGATGGAGTGATATTTCATAGAGTGTCAAAAGGCTTCGTTATCCAAGGAGGCGATCCCACCGGCACAGGATCGGGTGGAAAGAGTATCTATGGGAAGGAGTTTGAAGACGAGTTGAATTCCAATGCTCCTTCGCTCAAAGAAGGATACAAAAAGGGCGTCGTGGCAATGGCGAACCGCGGTCCCAACACAAACACAAGCCAGTTCTTTGTCATGCTTAGGGATTTGCCAACCATGCCCAAGAACTACACCATCTTCGGAAAAGTCGTTAAGGGAATGGATGTGGTTGATGCCATCGGCAACGTTGAGATCACTCCACAAATGGGCCCGACGGACGGAAAACCGAAGGTCGATGTGGTCATGAAAAAAGTCACAATCAAGAAGGTTCCTGTTGGTAAGCCCGAGCAAAAGAAGTAGGCCACCTGCGTGCCGAAAGATGGATTGACAATTGATGATCTCCGGTCAGCGCTGGCGCAGCGGAAGTTTGCGCCAGCCTACCTCTTTCACGGGGAAGAGGGATTCCTCGCAGAGGAAGCGACGGATCTGATCATTCGGACCGCCCTGAGTGCCGAGCAGCAAGGATTCAATCTCGACGTATTGTATGGCAGTGATGCTGACGCGCGCGACATCATCTCGCACGCATCATCGTTTCCCATGGTGGCAGAGCGAAGGGTGGTTGTCGTGCGGGAGGTGGACAAGTTGGTGAACAAAGAGTTACTCTCTTCCTATCTCGAACAACCTTCTGCATCGACCTGTTTGATCCTTCACTCCACGAAGCCCGATTTCAGAAAGAAGCCCTATGCCACGGCAAAGCGAACAGCAACTGTTATCAGGTTTGAGCCGATACGGGATAACCAGATTACCGGCTGGATAAATGCACGCGTCAAGCAGCAGGGTCGCCAGATTGATTTGGAAGCGGCGAAGATTCTTGCCGCGTATGCTGGCACGTCACTCCGGGAGATACAGAACGAGTTGGATAAGTTGTACAGCTTTGCGGGAGAGAAGACGACGATCTCCTCCGATGACATCCGGGCAGTTGTGGGTGTGTCCAGAGATTTCAATATTTTTGAACTGCAGAATGCTATCGGTGCCAAGAATCTTTCCCGGTCGACAGAGATTCTGAGTCGTATGCTGGATGGAGGAGAATCTCCTGTCTTCATCATCGTCATGCTCACGAGATTCTTCACCACCTTGTGGAAACTCTCCGACTTCCGTCGAAGGGGTACCACGGATCTTGCCGGTGCAGTCGGCGTTAATCCCCACTTCATCAAGGACTATGTGGCGGCGCTTGGTAACTTTCCAGCCAGTGAGCTTGAGCATTCATTTGAAGTACTGGCCACTGCGGACGAGCAGCTGAAATCAACTTCCCTCGATCCTTTCCAGATCATGCAAAACATGATATTGTATCTAATGAAGCAGCGCGAGCTTGCGCTCACGTGACCGGAGTTGGGGGGAGGAGCCTTTGGCAATGGTGGGTCTCGGACTGACTAAGCTTTCCTTTTTCTGGGAATGTATGATGAGCCCACGATTGTTTGTCTTCTCAGGTGAACGGTCTTGGCATCTGCTGGCGTGACATGGAGAAACGCACCGGGGGCCAACTTCCTCATTTGCAGACAAGATTTTTTTGGGAAAATAGGCATGGGCATCCCGATGTACCAAATGCCAAATGCTCCAGTATTGGCTTGTTTGTTGAACTGGTTTCGCTGGCAATGGAACACGCTTGGAAGCAGTGCAGCCGTCCGCTGTAGAATGATGAGGATTTCCAAAATACCACTTGACTTCCTCTTCCCCATCTGCTAAATTAAGGCCATTCACGAAGGCATCTAAGCTTTTACTTTAAGTAAGGGTATCAGGCTCAATCCTATGGTGGGAACAGGCCTTCTCTTTCTTCCCGTCTCTCTCAGTCGGTTCGGCTGGTTGTCGCCGAAGCTGCCTTTCTTGATGGCTGCTGGTTGTAGAGTGAAATCCGAATATCCAAAACTCCCGAGTGTTCGAGAAACAACTGTGAAGCACCTATGAGTCAGGAAGAACTCATTAACATGATCTCCGAACGGGCGGGGATCTCGAAACAAACCGTCAGGGATATTATTGGCACCTTTGCCGAGGTGTGGTCCGAAGAGATTCTTCTGCAAGGCGAGCTGGACTTGGACACCATTGGCGAGTTCTTGATCGAGCATCGACCTGGCCGAAAAGCAATGAACACAGAAACAAAGGAAGTGTTCCTCATTCCTCCCAAGGACTACCTGTCATTCACGCCCTCGCGTGAGCTCATAGAATGGAGCAACAAACCTGCATGAACCGCGACGACCTCCTGAAAAAGTGCGTTGATCGGGGAGTGGCGGATGAGACTAGTGTGGGAACCGTGTCGCATTTGTTCTATGTGTATCTTCTCTCCGCCCTTCAACGAGGACAACGTGTGGAGATGCCGAGTTTCGGAACTTTCGGAACAAGAGTTGTTGGCGTCAAACGGGCGAGGAAAATGCCCTACTTTGAACCTGAGAAAGAGTTGTCCGACAAGGTTAATGAGCGGTACGCTGAACTCAAGTATCTTGTGATGGGGAAGTACGAGCTCATTCCAGCATTGGGAGAGGAAGAATATGTAGGGAAGGAAGCTCCGTATGATTCTATCATTGAACAGACCGGCAAAGAGATCCTCCTCGATACGCATCGCGACGTTACGATCGAGGAGTATGAACGTAGCCTGGCTGCTTCAAAAAGCGTAACACCAACCAAGGAGAAACCACTTATGCCAAAACTCAACCTCAAAGACGAGGGGATGGAGCCTGAAACCACTCCGGTAGAGGATGAACAGCCAACTGCTCCACCACCCACATTGCGTACAACTGGAATGGGCGGCAGTGGTCCTTCGCCTCTGATTCAAGTATTGATTGCGGTGGTCGTATTGGGGGCATTAACGTTTGCATTGAACTACTTTGATGTCATCCACCTTTGGGGTAAGAAGGCTCCGGCTGTCGTTGAAGCACTTCCTGAGGCAGAAATATCAACGCATGCTCCGGAGACACCAACGGAGGAGACAATAGCTCCCGAGACACCAACGCCTATACCGACACCCCCATCGAAAGTTGAGACACCGAACCTGGGAGTACCGGCATCTTCTGCAGGAGGCAGGTATACCATACAGGTTTCATCCTGGATGACACCTTCCAAGGCAAATGAGGAAGTCAATCGCCTTTCGACTGCGGGGTTTGATGCGTTTGTGGAGGATGGGAATGTATCAGGGGAGAAGTGGTATCGGGTTCGCGTCGGTCGGTACACCACGGAGAAGGAAGCAGCAGCAGCGGCTTCTCAACTTCAACAGATGCTCGAGAACGGAATTTGGGTTGCACGGGTAGGGAGTTAGATTCACGGCAGCCCCTGAAAACTGCTTAGGATGAGTAATGAATC
>DPLS01000014.1 GCA_003541875.1 Bacteroidota bacterium
GTCCGTTGTCGGTACGAAATCCGAATAACCTTTGAAGCGCGAGGGGGCATGTTGAGAGCAAAAGAAACGCCGTTGACTCCACTTTCGAAAGGCAACAGCTCTTCCGTTTCAGCATCGTGAATGTGAACCGAATCTGCAAGCGGAATCGCATCGGTGTTGAGCAGCGGGTAGAATATCGGCCAGAGTACAGCGTGATCCCCGGTGTTCCTGAATTCGTACCTGCCATCAAGCATACAGTAGTCTCCATGCACGCGAACAGAAATCTCCTCGCTCACAAATTGCGCCAGGGACGATGCACCCAAAACCAGTTGGATCGCTGCCCCAACTGCAATGAGTAGCCAAACACAACGGATGCGTCGCATTGATTCCGCCGTTCTGACCAGGAACGCGACAAACAACGGGGTCAAGCGAGAGCACTCACTGATCATGACGTTGATGGACGGCTGCGAAAGCCTGATTGATTGGAACCATTGACCTGCCAAAGGCACAACACCTGATTGCTGCCCAAGAAAATGAACGACCTCCGTTGTCGGCCCGAAAAGCAGAGCGAACAAAGGAGGTCAATCTACTGAGGTCAGAGCAGAAGTACGGCCCCGTCGGGAGTGCCTGATTGTTGCCACTACTTGCCGGGTGACGTCGTCAATCAAAAAGACTACAGGGAACTGGAGTGACTACAACGAGAAGTTATTCCGATTCCAAAAGAAAGTCAAGCAGTGGCGGGAAAAAATGCGATCACACAAAACGGAGTATGCAATCCGAATCTCTCATTGGGAAATGACACCAGACATTGGTGCCACCGAGTGTTAGTTCGCTGCTGCACGCAGGATAAATCGGGGGATTGTCACTCTGAATTCGTCGCCATTCTCGCGACGCATTAGGTACGTTCCCTCCATCGAACCCTCAAATGTCTCAAGAATGCAGAAACTATTGTAGTCGTGAGATTCTCCCGGGGAAATGACCGGCTGCTTTCCGACAACACCTTCTCCTTCAACCTGTTTTGAATCTCCGTGTGCATCTGAAATAAACCAATGTCGGTGGATCAGCTGTACCGGTTCCCCGGAATTGTTGGTGATCCGAATGAAGTAGGCGAAGACGAACTTTCTACGAATAATATCCGACTGCCCGTCCAGATATACCGGATGGGCTGTGACAGTGATCCCTTCGGTTGTCGCTGTGTATGTGCTCATGGATTCAGATACTCGATTGAACTTTGGATTCGAAGCTGCACAGCAAGAGACACAACTAAAATACGGAGAAGTCCAAGGGATATCAAGCCCGGTACTGGCGAGGCATCAGTTGAGCACCCACGTTCTCAAGTGTAAGGTAAACCCTCATGAAGCACGCACCGATACTTCGTCGCCCGAAACACAACCTCGTCGGCGACCGAGTTCATCCACAATCTGTAACACCCGGTCAAACGGCACCTTATTCACCATGAAGTCAAGGCCCGGTAAGTCGAGGGGGGTTGAGACACGCAGGATAGTGTATCCTGTAATGTAGACAAAGGGGAGATCACAAAATCGGTCATCACTTCGGATCGTGTCATGAAATTGAGTGCCCGAGCAGTGAGGCATGTGAACGTCGGAAATAACGAGATGGACGGGAACTCGTTGGAGCAAGTCGTACGCTGAGTGGCCATTGTCAGCAGTGACTACAGTGTGCCCGTAAAGCTCTAATGCCTCCCGCAATACGCTTTGGAATTGTGGATCGTCCTCAGCGAGAAGTATGTGCATGGATTCGTCCCCCTTTACACAGCGAACACGCCCGGTCAACAGGCAGCACTTTCATGTCCCTTCGATCGGCGTCTTCCCCCACTTGCAAAATGACTCAGGAAGAAGAGTAGGTTGGGTATTGGCATTGCCTTCTCAAATTTCAAATCGATACTGGGGTCCTCAACTTTTGCGGCATCCCTAAGCTCGCGGTAGCCGGAATTCCAGGCGAATGGGAGGTGCTTGAGCTTGGGGTCTTGACGTATGTACCGATGCAAGCTCATACCATTCATCTTCGGCATACTGATGTCAGAGAGGATAAAATCCACCGGTACCTCTTTCAGTTTCGAGAGTGCCTCTTCCCCGTCGTGAACTGCGGTCACGTCGTAACCGTGGAGTTGGAGGATTTCAGCAAGAAGCCCCAGATACACCGGGTCGTTATCGACAACCATGATCTTCATTGTACCGACCTATCCTTTTCATGCTACCGTGTGTGTATGTTTCGGCAAGCACTCCTAGTGCAAAAGGAAAGCCAGACGTTTCGAACCAGTTTCTGCCCGGATTCTCACTGGATTCGGTGTCTGGTCAACGTGGTCGATTGTGAATTGTAGAATGGAACGGCGGCGGGGAAAGTCTGAATGGATGGTTCGAGAAGTGGGATCTTCCTCCCCACAAAAAAACATCCCGACCCACCTTCCAGCGGATCGGGAGTTGCTGCTTTGGCAGATGCGTTAGATTTTGCTAACGTTGGTTGCTTGGAGACCTTTTGGGCCTCGCTCGAGCTCGAACTGAACCTGGTCACCCTCGTTCAGATTCTTATAGCCGTCACCGGTAATGGCCTTGTAGTGCACGAACACGTCTTCGCCACCCGGACGAGAAATAAACCCGAAGCCTTTGGCTCCGTTGAACCACTTTACTGTACCCTTTTCCATGGGACAGATCCTTTCTTTTATACAAATCCGCAACCCGGCGGACACGGTGCGTACATCGAAGTGGTGTGCCTTTATAAAAAAATCGCAGTCAAGGTCATCGTTGCACCAAGGCTGCGATCAGTATTCTGCTACGGGTTTGTACAAAAGAACTCTAGCGAACCTGCAAAAGCCCAACAACGGTGTACTGTTAGTTGACGGGTCAAATATAGCCCAGTCTGAATAAAAAAGCAAGAATAAATTTGCCCACAATCTCGCCCCGACCATGCCAGATCACAAGTTGGTTTTTGCAGTTCCCGAGAATGGAAATCAAGAAACAGGATCTCCTCCCCGGCCTCTGGGACTGAGTCGTTAAGGCATTCACAAAGTCACCAGGAACAACCTGCGACTAACATCTTGCACAAGAATCGGCAAGTGTTCGAGAGCTTTCAGCAGCCGGTTCAATCCTTGAACTTCTTCAGGATATCTTCTGCAGCGTCTTTGTGCACCATAAAGTCAAGCATCTTCAGCTTGACATAGTCTTCATGATAGAAATAGTACCCGGGATGAGTGTTGTTCCGGGAACCGCTTCCGGAGTCCTTGATAAGGTACCAATCGCCGCCGGGAGTTTCCTTGAAGCCAACAAGGTGGATGCCGTGATCATCGGTCGACGTCGAGTTGCTGAAGCGCATCTGCCGGGCATTCTCATCAATGTACGCCGCCGGGATATCAAACGAAGGTACAACTGCAACGCCAGCATGTCCTTCCAATCCAGGTTCAGAGGTATCCCCCCCGAGCGCCATTGTGAAACCTTTGCGGATGGCACGCTTCAGCATCATCATATACTCATCCAATGGGATGTTGTAATACTGCTGGCTGTGCCACCAATTGTCGGACACCTCATACTCTACTTGTTGGTAGTATGGCTTTTCCGCAAGCGACATGAATTCGACATAGTCATCGAGATTCAGCTTGACCACCTTGTCGAGATACTCACGCGGAGTCATCTTCATTCCGTCGACCAAGATGCTTGTGGGGGGTTCTCCAAGATAGTGATTGAGGATGGACTTGATGGTCGAAATGGCAACCTCTTCATTCCACGCTTGAGATGTCTTGAGCGAGGTGAGATAGTCCTTCATTTCCTGGAAGAGAGCTGCGTGACCGTGAAATTTCTGGTGCGGTTTCATGCCTGTATATGCCTCGGCGGGAAGAGTCCCATACAGTTTCCAGATTCTGGGAACAGCATTCGCTTCGGAGCCTTGGCCGAATTCTGAATCCCCCCTTTCCTGAACGTAGCGTCGCGCCTTCTCTACATACTCCCAGTAAACCGTGTACAGCTCTGACAGTTTGATCTCCCGTTTGGCGAGGCGATGGATTTCCGACTCGAAGAATGAGATGGTGGAGAATGCCCAACACATTCCCGACTCCCCCTGGGAAATCGGCGGTGTGCACCAGTAGCTGGTGAACTCGGTGGTGGCCTTCGGCAAATCGAGACTGCTGAAATCGATCCGCCACTTCCTCTCGGGCTTGACGGGTTTCTTGTTGTAGGTTCCAACTTCCTTCTTGATGGAATCCATGAACTCATTCTTCGGCTCAACAAAGATTCCTCGGTCCTTCCTCTCGCCCTGAGCAGGAAGCTGACCCACTGAAACAGCAACCGCTACCGCACACGTAATAACAGCAGATAAGAATTTCATGGTAGCTCTCTTTGGATGTGTGAGACAAAAGAAATGGCGGCGTAACCTCTTGGTCGTGCCGCCACTTATACGAATGAACGACTGTTTCAAACCACCTACGAAACCCGCTTTATCCGAATCCTGCTCCAAGATACGGAGAACAACCTATTTCTTCCACTCCGGAATACGCCCCGGTGTCCACGGGGCACCCAAGGACTCCATCGCAATCTCGATACCCCTGAGATCAGTCTGCACCGCCGTCCGCAATTTGGCAAGGACTGGCGTGAATTCGTCGCCGGCAATGTTGTATGCGTCAATCTGCGTCTGAGTCGGTGCGCCGGTGGATTGCCATTGATCATCCACAATACCATTCACACGGTCACTGATTGACGGAGGGGTTGGTTCATTCCGGGAACTCAACGTCCTATCGCCCCGCAGAGCACGGATGATCTCATTGGTGGCTGCTTCGAGCCTACCAACATCAGAAACAAGGTTTGCTGCTGGCGCCGGCATCTGGTACAGAGCTTTCTTGATGTATGCAATCCGTTCCTTCAGGTCGTCAACTGCACGAGAGGCTCCCATGGTGGCGCGCTGCAACTCCGCAACTTTACGCTGGAATTCGGCCAGTGGTTTCCTGTCAGAGGCTGGAAGAGTTGTGGTCCCAAGAATAGAAGCAGTGAATTCTTGCGGAACAGATAACTCCGTTTCGACTCCGTCTACCCGTTTCGCCAACGAGACTTTGTACATCCCAGGCATTGCGAGAGGGGACTGAGCTGCTTCAGTCCAGGCATCCGGCGTCTCTTCAACCAACCGGATGGGTGTGAGAGGAGGATAGCGCAAGTCCCATGTTACCCTGTTCATCCCTTGCGAGATTGGCCCTTTCATCTTGCGGACAACATTGGCCGCTTCATCCGTGATGGTGAGAATCACTGTCGGTTCCTCTTCCTCGTCTTCGGCGCGCAGCCCGTCAAGTGTCGGATACGGCGGAGTCTCTCCTCTCTTCAACAGCTCTTTCTCTTTTTCCTGTCGGAGTTTCTTCTTCGTCTTGAACGCATCCTTCAGATAGTATGTGAACGTCGCTCCGAAGGGAGGATTCTCGGCTGCATAGAATGACTCGCCCATGAATCCTCTTCCCTTGTATCCGTACGGTCGTGACTCGATGTACATGAGGGATGGCTTCACTTGGAAGAGGTGACTCTCGGCAGCAAGTGTTTCCGTATTCACGTTGCGCAGCGGCGAGTAGTCATCAAGGATATAGAACCCGCGGCCAAAGGTACCAAGCACAAGATCGTTCTCACGTTTCTGAATGGCGATATCATGTACAGCTATCGTCGGAAGTCCGCCCTTTAGCTGAATCCATTTCTTCCCGCCATCGATGGTGAAGAAGACTCCAAACTCTGTGCCGGCAAACAGAAGATCTTTGTTCATATGGTCTTCTGCGATTGAATACACGGTGCCCTTCTCCGGAAGATTCCCTTTGATGGAAGCCCATGATCGCCCGGCATCGTCACTCTTCAAAATGTAAGGATGAAAGTCC
>DPLS01000397.1:0-664 GCA_003541875.1 Bacteroidota bacterium
GACGCCATTCATCCGGGCTACGGTTTCCTGGCGGAGAATGCGGGGTTCGCAGAGATCTGCACCACGTCCGGCATGAAATTCATTGGGCCGACAGCGGAGATGATCACGGCGATGGGTGACAAGGCGCTTGCAAAAGAGACAATGAGAAAAGCCGGGGTCCCCGTTGTGCCAGGCAGCGACGGTGTTATAAAGAGTGTTGGCGAGGCGATTGAAATTGCAAAGTCTGTTGGATTTCCAGTGATACTCAAAGCCGTTGCCGGCGGTGGCGGGAGAGGCATGAGGATTGTTCGTGAAGAGGCCGAACTTGAGAATGCTTTCAAGACTGCGCAACACGAAGCGGAGCAAGGGTTCGGTAATCCCGATTTGTACGTCGAGAAGTATATCGAACAGCCGCGACACATCGAGATACAGGTGTTCGGGGACGTTCATGGTAATGTGATACATCTTGGCGAGCGTGATTGTTCGGTTCAGCGCCGTCATCAGAAGTTGATCGAAGAATCACCGTCCCCCTTTGTCGATGAGCCGTTGAGAAAGAAGATGGGGGAGGCGGCAATCAAGGGCTGCAAAGCTGTGGGGTATGAGAACGCTGGGACAGTTGAATTTCTTGTAGACAAGAACAAGAACTTCTACTTCATGGAAATGAATACCCGCATCCAGGTGGAGC
>DPLS01000397.1:911-8804 GCA_003541875.1 Bacteroidota bacterium
CCCGCATCCAGGTGGAGCATCCCGTTACTGAACAGGTCACGGGGCACGACTTGATAAAGCTACAGCTGAGAGTTGCCGCGGGTGAGAAACTTCCAAAGAAGAAGATCGTCCAACGGGGACATGCGATCGAATGTCGGATCAACGCTGAAGATCCGTTCCACAATTTCCGGCCTTCACCGGGGAAGATTACAGACTTCCACATGCCCGGCGGTTTTGGCGTCCGGGTCGACACGCACAGCTACACGGGCTATGAAGTGCCCCCGCACTATGATTCCTTGATCGCCAAACTTATTGTCTATGCCCTAACACGCGAAGGCGCAATTAGCAAGATGAAGTCCGCACTTGACGAGTTTATGGTCGAAGGCATTAAGACGACGATCCCATTTCACCAGGCAGTTATGCAGGATGACCGCTTCCGCAGCGGCAGGTTCGACACAAGTTTTCTCGATTCATTCCAATTTCAAGTACCCGCGACAAACACCTGAAAGGAGAAGGCATGAACTTTCCCGAGAACCTTAAATACACAAAAGACCATGAGTGGATTCAGATCGATGGCGATACTGGCATTATCGGCATCACCGACTTTGCGCAAGGCGAATTGGGCGATGTTGTGTTTGTCGAGCTACCTGCAGTGGGTAAGCTCGTGAAAGCGCACGAGTCACTTGGAACGATCGAAGCCGTGAAGGCAGTGTCGGATCTCTACGCGCCGCTTTCGGGCTCTGTCACTGCGGTGAACCCCGAGTTGGAAAAGACACCGGAGATCGTGAACAAGGATCCATATGGGAAGGGATGGATGGTGAAGGTCAAGATCTCCAATCCATCGGAAGTTGCAGGCTTGCTCTCCGCTGCCGCATACAGACAGTCGATTGGCAAGTAGCGCTTCACGCGGCATACTTAGTTGATTGTAACGAAAGACGCCGGACACATCAAAGCGTCCGGCGTGCGAATTTTCGTTCCTGAGGTTTGTCCGCCGACCCTATCTCATCAACACCATCCTTCTTGTGGCGACGAAGCCCCCAATGTTGAGCCGGTAGAAGTACACTCCACTTGAGAGTTTGTTTCCGTCGAACTGGACTGTGTAGGCCCCCGGCTGCTTAACCTCGTTCAAGAGTGTCGCCACTTCACGGCCCAACACGTCGTACACTTTCAGTCTCACCATTCCGTAATCCGCAATCTGAAATCCGATCCTTGTACTTGGGTTGAACGGGTTTGGGTAATTTTCAAAAAGGGTGAACGAAGCTGCGCTCTTCGCGTTTGTCTCGACGCCTGTGGGGAGAGAAATGGCTGTGAATGTTAAGACACATTGGTCCGCCGCGTTGTGCGTGTTTCGTGCAACAATTCGGACCGTTCCGGTTCCATGATTTGTTGCTGCGTAGACGTGCACGGAGAACGGGCGGGACTCACCTGGGTTCAATGGTGAACTTCCAAACGCCGGGGTTGTGAGAACGCTGTCAGCCGTAGGTGGATAGCAGACATCCAGACACATCGAGGATTCCCAGCCCTGCGGCAGGTTGTTCAGTGTACGAACGAGTGCAAGGGTCAAGGTGGATGTCGACGTGTTTGTAATCGTTATGTTGAACACGATCTCCGAACCTAACTGCCCGGAAAGAACGGTGTCATCGGGCACAAACGTGAAACTCTGTGCTGAAGCCGAGCCACAGCAGACCACGCCAAGCACAAGAAGAAAGCACGATATTTCAGATCGCTTCATCCGATCTCCAGACCAGGTTCCATCTTTGTTATCTGCAGCCAACACCTCTCGCCTCACACGTTTCCTTCCGAACGAAGGAGAGAGTTGGATGGGGCTTGTCCCCTTCAACCTACTTCACCAGGGTCATTTTCTTCGTATCGCTGAATCCGTTCGCCATCAGTTTGTAGAAGTAGATACCGCTTGCGAGCTTCGAGGCATCAACTTGAACATTGTAGTATCCGGGCGTCAGGACCTCATTCACTCCAGTCATTACCTCTCTACCCGTAATGTCGAATACTTTCAACGAGACAAATCCCTCTCTTGGAACTGCAAACTTGATGCTCGTTTCCGGGTTGAAAGGATTCGGATAGTTTTGGGACAACTCAAAACTCTCGGGCACTTCCTTGTTGGTACCCACGCTGGTCGGACCAGTCACCGAAGTAGCCATGGCATTTTGAACCTCTGCCATTCCCAGTTGTGCATAGTCCTTGTACACGAAAACTGTTAGATTGCAGTTTGTTGCCGCCCACGCCGAGTTTATATTCGTCGAGAAGGTCTTAGTGATCGTCTGACCGGATGTCCATGTGCCAGTGTTTACGTTTTCGCCGGTCGCGCCATTCACCATATTTCTGACAACCCATTCATGAATCCAAGTTGAGCTTCCGGGGCATGTCCCGTTTCCGGTTTGAGCATACAACAGATTGTCTTCAGTAATGACGTAGTTAACCTTGTATTGAGAGGTCAAAGTCATGTTGGTGGTCAACGCAAGAGTCACATCGAGTTGACGGGTTGTCGCATTGTAGGTCTTGCTCTGGACAGTGATAGAGATCGGTGTATATCCGTTGTTGGTATATCTATTGGTACAGAAGCCAGTCCAGGTCGCGAAGTCACCCGGCGAATTCTGTCTGTCAAGGATGGCGGTGGGATATGCATTTAGTCCCATGAGCGATAGTATGTTATTCCCGTTGAAGGTCTGCCAGGGATCTGTGCTCGCCCCATGATATGCCAGCACAACCAAATTCGGATGTGCACGTTGAAGCTGGGCAGCCGTGCTATCGCCACAGGGACACCATTGACACCAGGTTCCTGTGCAGAACTCAAGCAAGACCGATCTGCTGATGTCCGACACGATGTGGGTGGTCGTCATCGTGTCATTAACTCTGTTTTGGTCGGCAGCAAGTTGTGACACGACAGTTGACGAGTAGATGCCAATAGAAGGCGTCCAATTGGCAAATGTGAGCTGCTGGGTTGCACCAGGTGCCAGGTTTGTAACGCTCTGTGTTGAGGTGTATCCACCCGGAGCAATTGTAAATACAGTGGAGAACGATTGTGGTAGTGAGCCATAGTTTTTGACTGTGGCCTTTGGTTGATATGTCCCGGGAGCCACACTTGGACTCGGCGAGTCGATCGAAGACAGACCGACATCGTTCGGGAAAGGAGTACCGACCAGAATGTTGTCAACATAGAGTTCGTTGCCGTAGGCAGAAATCCCAGTGAACTTCACTTTGTTGGTTCCAACAGGGAGAGCATATCGTTTCGTTGCCCATTGTGAAGCCGTTAGGACAAACACATTTATGGTTGGGGGTGCTGTAACAAGTGGCCCGCTCACTCCACCAGCGAGAGTTATCAGAATGTTCCAACTCGTGCCGCCATTTGTTGATGTGGATATCTGAAGCTGATCATTCTCTGTCGTATACGTGGCGTAGGCGTGGTCGAATTTCACCGAATCGCTCGCAACTGCTGGAAGAAACGTTGGAGTGATCAACGAGAACTGTGCACCTGAAGAGATACTATAGAAGTCGGCGAGGGCCGAACCAGCTCCTATGCCATAGCCACTGGCGTCTGTCGTTCTCGTCCAAAAGGCCGAACCAGTTCCCTCCAGAGTCCATCCCGATGGTGGAAATGCTGATCCCTCAAAATCCTGGCTGAGGAATGTCAGGACGTTGTATACACCATTGGTTGTGATTGTGACTGGCCCATTGGCCGATGATTTCAGATTTCCGTAACCGGCTTTTGAGACGCGATCACTCTGCCCCATAGCGGGGAGGGTCAGAACAAACGACAAGAGCAATGCAACTGTTGCAACGTGTTTCATTGTGAGGCCTCTTTATATGATCGGAACGCTCGTGCCTACCCCGGCTACATGGGGAGCCCGCATTCCGAAAGTGGACGATAGCTGTGAGGAAGAACAGAACGATGAAAGTAGAACGGAAGGTATCGGTCCGATTGAGTTGATCGTCCCGACATTAACGTACAAAATCTCTATGCTAATGTACGTCAGGCTTGGGTAAGAGTCAAGGAGTCGTTTCTACATAGCTTGGATTGCGGGTTGGCAAATCTTGGAGTAAGGAGATGATTGTGAAAACGACAAGAGGAGCATTAGCTCCTCCTGTCGTCGCCGGTGTGTTATCTCGGCTATCGGAGCATCAGTACGTCCATAGAAATCCTCTCTTGAACAGAGGTCTGGTCAATCAGCATCCTCAAAGATTCGTGGTAGCCCGGACGGAAACTACTTTGGCATTCACGCCGATCAGTGCTAGAGAACAGAAGGTGATAACTACCTGCGAGCCGGCGGCTGTCACTGTTACTGTTCCCGTTGTGCCGATCCAAGCATTTGTGGGATCGTAATACTCTACATAGACTGTTCCTGCAGCCGTGGGAAAGGCCGGTACAATCGTGTAGGTTCCGGGCGAAGGCCTTGCGCCTCCAAAGAAGACCATTGCTACCCCTGTGGGTGCTGCACTTGTGTCAACAAGAAACTCGGCATAGTACGCACTGCCGAGTACGTGGCACAGGGGGCGAATGATGTTCTTCGTTACTCCATCAACTGCGATAACGTCGGTCGTGAAGTTGCAGTTCCCGGTGTTGTTCGGATTGTTTGTGGTTGCCGGACTCTCGTCCTTCTTGCATCCTCCGACTGCAGCGAGAGCAATAACGGCTATTGCAAAAACGGCTTTGAAACCTTTCATAGGAATTCTCCTTGGTTTGATGTTGTGATGTTGGTTGGTTTCTCTATTTCATCAGAATCATGCGTTTCACTTCTGTGTGACCTCCTGCAGAGAGTCTGTAATAATAGGTTCCGCTTGCCAGGGTTCTGGCGTCATACGTCACCTCATAGCCTCCGGACTTGAGTTCCTCGTTAAGCAGTGTCGCGAGTTCTCTTCCAAGCATGTCGAACACCTTGAGCGAGACAATTTGCGACCTCACCTCGCCCCTCTCCTGGGAGGAGAGTGAGAATCGTATCGTCGTACTCGGGTTGAATGGGTTCGGGTAATTCTGTTCAAGGCCAAAACTCTCCAGCATGCCACTGGTGATTTCCCTTACGCCAGTGAGTTGCGAGAGCGGCCGCTTGTACACGCCGAGGTAACTCGCATACATGTTCGTTCCGACCACTGCATAGCAATTAATGGAACTGGGGTTCGGCAGTCCATCGTTTACGGGAGTCCAATTCGCTCCATTGTTGCTTGTGCGATAGATGCCGTTGGCCAAGGTTGGGCTCTGATAATTGAACCCCGCGAAGACGAACTGACCGACCGAATAGAGTGTGAAGAGATAACTTCCGGAAGGGATGCCGGTGCTGGCGAGTGTCCAATTGCCGCCGCTGTTTGTCGATATCCAGATCGAGTTACTGCTAAACGCTGTTGTGAGTCCGGCAAAAAGATTTGAGCCGTTACGCACAATCGAACAAACGTCTCTGCTGACCTGAGGCAAGCCGGTGCTTGCTGCCGTCCAGGTTGCCCCGTTGTCGGTTGAACGGTAGGCGCCATTGGATTGAACCCCCGCCCAGACGTCCACCCCATCTACAAAGATGGTATTCACTCCTCCAAAACTCGGAAGACCAGTGCCGGGTCCTGTCCAGTTTGCACCATCGTCTGAAGATCTATAGACACCACCAAGAAGGCTCCCCGCGTATACATAGCTACCGCCTGCCGCGAGAGTGGTAATGTAGAGTCCGTTTCCAGTTAGTCCATTGGTCGTTGGCACCCAGGTCGCCCCATTGTCTGCCGAGCGATATACTGACTGAGCAGCCGCGAAGACAAATGAACTGTGTGTCGTCATTCCCGTGATTCCTGTGCCAAAAGGCAGACCGTTGTTTGCCGGCGTCCATGTTGTTCCTTCATCCTGAGTCTTGGATATGCCGCCAGCATGTCCGGCAAAAAGTGTTGTGCCAGACACAGTCATTGCCAAAGCATTTGCATTCTTCAGTCCGGTATTCGATGCGAACCAATTTATTCCATTGTTCGTTGTAGCGTAGATGCCGGCCCCCAATCCTGCAAACACCTTTCCTCCTGTTCCAAATCCGATACAGTTTGGAGATGGTGTGTAGAGGCCAGACTTTACCGAGGCCCACGATGCGCCATTGTCGGTCGAGCGATACACCCCGCCAGTATCAATGCCGCTATAGGCGCCAGTAACTGATGCGAAGAGCGTCGTGCCATTGGAGCCAATCGCCACGGCTGTCGCTCTCGGGTTCATGCCTGTCGCACTCGCGCTCCAATTTGTCCCACCATTTGTTGAGACGAGAATGGCTGAATCGGAAGTGGCGGCGAAAATACTCGAGCCATGAACTGCAAAGCCATTCACAGGACGAGTCACGCCAAGTCCAGTGCTCGACTGTGACCACGGAGCGCCATTGTCTGTCGAAGTCCACACCCCTTTGCCGCCGAGACCAGCGAGAAGTCTTGTTCCCTGCGTGACGACGGTATTGACAATATTGTTTGATGGAGGAAAGCCGCTTACCGTCAACCAGCTCGCTCCATCATTTGTGGAACGGTAAACGCCGAACGCGTTCGTTCCGGCTACGAGGGTACTCCCAACCACACCCATCGAAAGCACCTGGGCCGGAACCGTGCTTCTTAAGGCCCAGCTGCTGCCGTTATCAGTGGAGAAATATAGCTTGTCCGTCGACGCCGCGAAGAGATTTGCTCCTGACCTGACAACTGCAACTGGGCTCGCGATGCCATCCATCCCTGCATTAGCAGCTGTCCAGGTTACGCCGTTGTCGCTTGATTTATTGAACCCATTTCCGCCCGCAAAGATGTAACCGCTTGCAGGATCGTTGAAGATGACGTTGGTGTAACCCCCTTCAGGTCCATTGGTTTGAACCCACTGAGCCATGACAGGATCAATGGCAATCACAACGATGGGGAGCAGTAGTAACAAAGTGTTTCTCATTGCAGTTTTCCGAAATGGTAGATGGTTGGTTTGGATTCAAATCGGGAATCAATCATCAAGACGTGAGATCAGGACCTTCACTTTCCTTGCAGCTCAAACCATGCGGAGATACATTCCATTCAAGCGAATGAGACAAACAGCATACGTATTGTCGGCTTTTCGGGGCAGTCTCAATCTTCTCTTCTCGGCAACCCTTGAGCGTAGCGGCGAGAGCAGAAAAGACAGCAGGAGTGCTTGGTGGTGTCGAGCTCGGGAGACTACGGTTTCTCCGGAAGAGTCCTGGTGCGAAAGATGTACAATGGAGTCTATGGATGAGGGTAACAGTGCCCGCTTTGAGAGAGGGGAGAGGCATCCGATGTTCTGTACGGAGCATGGAACCGGGCAACTGTGTGAATGAACGGTGTACAATCTGAAGCAATATGACAACATCGGATTGCTTCGCGACGAACGGAAAACATAATATGACAATTGGGTCGGAAAGTCAAGCAACGTCTTTCACGTCAGAGAAGAAGTTCATGCGAGGTACCGAAGACAAAGCGGGCTGGTTGAGGAAGATAACATTCCGTCATTGCGCCAACATATGGGCAGCAAGAGACACGCTCCTTGTCGTTGGAGAACGGCCGGAGAATTCATATATTTCCTCTGTCCAGACACTCCTCAATGGGTTCATGACGCATTCTGAGTTTGTCCTCGTACTTGATTTCGGCGCACAGTATGCTCAGCTGATTGCCCGCCGCGTTCGCGAGCTGGGTGTGTATTCCGAGTTGTACCCATTCAATATCCCGCTCGAGAAAATCAAAGCCCTGAACCCGAAAGGCATCATCCTTTCAGGAAGCCCGCATAGCACATATGACCCCGGCGCTCCACACTCAGACCCGAGAATTTTTGATCTTGGTATTCCGGTTCTCGGGATATGTTATGGACTACAGTTGATTGCATATCAACTTGGTGGAGAAGTTGACAAAGCTGCGCGAAGGGAATATGGTCACGCGGAATTAATGATCGACGATCAGTCCGATCTTTTCGCG
>DPLS01000271.1 GCA_003541875.1 Bacteroidota bacterium
GCCATCCGGGAGATATTCAAACTCACGGTATCACTCGGCGGCACAATCTCGGGCGAACATGGGATCGGCTATTCACAGAAGTCGTACCTACCTATCGCTCTGGCACGCACTGAACTACAGTTGATGAAAGACATCAAACGAGCCTTCGACCCAAACAACATTCTAAATCCAGGGAAGATATTCATAGAGTAACACGTAGGGCGACTGCACAAGTCGCCCTGCAAAACACAGCCACCATACTCCGATGGGATCACTCGTTTTCTTTCGTCCTACTTCATCAGCATCATCTTCCTCATAAACACTCCACCCGGCGTCGTCAGTCGAGAGAAGTACGTGCCACTTGGGACCACGGTCCCCTGGGCGTTCTTCCCATCCCACATTTCACTCTGGACTCCACCTTCGTAGACCTTATTGTCCGCAAGCGTCTTTACCTTCTGTCCGAGAATGTTGAAGATCTCCAAACTCACCGAAGCCTGGCTGGGAATGCTGAACGTGATCGTTGTGGCTGGATTAAACGGATTGGGATAGTTCTCGCCAAGCGAAAACTCGGTGGGAGTCTCTTCGGCTGCTGCACCTTCCTTGCCGAAGAACGAGCCACAACTGCGAATGCCTCTTTGCTGCAGCTCATGCCTGACGTAGTTAAGCGTTGCCGAGACCTCAGCCGCATAGGTCGGACCTACAAGTGTCATTGCACTTGTCAGGAACCCGACGACAACAGCCGGATCGACAGCTACCGGCACACCTGCATACATCTCAAGGTAGGTTTCTGCCATCGCAGCGCTTGCCCCCGCAAGAGCCTCAATTGTTTGTGGCTCGCTAAGCATGAGCGCACCGCCGTACTGGATCATCTGTTGCCGATACTCTCTCTCTGCTGCGATGATCAATCTCGTTGCATCGAGCAAAGAAATGTGGGCATACTGTGATAGCGGACGTGCATACGCAGCCGCCAGCAACAAAGGCGTATCCAGTGGCCGGGTCGTTGCAGCAAGGGCTATCTTGCCACCGATTGCCGGATCCTGATTTCGCTTGATCCACAAATCGACTGCAGTCTCAACAAGATCATGCCCGAACTCTGGAGCGAGTGCGGCAGCAATTGCTGATGCGTTTGGCTCAGGAACACCTGCAGCGTTGAGGATGGCGACAATCTGTGGAATAAGTGCAGGCGCGAGCTCGGCCCCTTTCACAACAGCGTACCCGCCGGCCGGGATTGTTCGGGCAACATGGTGGGCCGTGAAATCTTCACCCCAAGTATCGTTATGACTCGTAAACCCAAACGCAACAGCCTTCAGGTCACATCGCCACGCTGCACAGAGCATTGGCGCATAGTTGTGATGCGTTTGATCAGCCAGAAACATGCCGTTGGGATCAAGCATGAGGTTGAATGCATCCACAAGCACTGCGCCGTACATTTCGTGCTGATTTGCTCCGCCGTGTGCCACGCCGAGTTGGTTGGCATAGTACATATGGGTTGCATTTCCCCACCCGAACGCGTCGCTGCCACCGAGCACAAGCAGCAACGTGAGAAGAACGAGTAGTTGTTTCATTGTGAATTCTCCTTTCATTGGTGGTTGGGTTGGTAGCCTAAACCCCTTACCAGGCTACATGATTGCGATGAATCTGCCACACGATACGCAGTACAGTAGTCCAACATGTCAAAGAAATGTCAGACTGTGGCAAGAATATCATTGAAGCAATTCTATCCCCGTTTGACCTTCGATTATTTGCGGCTACCTGAATGGTGACATGACTCCTCCGCCGTTTCGTTACATGACTGCTCCGCCGAATTGGTGAGCAGAACAATCGCGACAGCATCGATGGCCGCACCGATCGCCAGTCCAATGAACTTTGCGTTCCGGGGCTCACTCACCTCAACTCGCACCAAATCAACAACAAGCACCTCCGTAGTATCCCCCTTCACCTTCATCAAGACACTTTTTGTGAGGAACGGCAATTTGCGCTCACGAACGAGTGCGGAGAAGAAGAACAAATCAACGTCGGCGCTACTGTCGGCTTTGAGTTCACCAAGATCCGACACAACCACCCGGCGGCCAGATTGATTGACGACCATCGCGCCGGGATCGACGCCCCTGAACTCGCCGCGCTCCTTTAACCAGGGAGCATTGCGAGAGGCAAATGTAATACTATCGTCCAGTAGCGGCACACATCCTTCCGCTCGGAGATCAGCCACAGCCGCAATGTATCGTTCCCTGTATATACCAGCATTTTCCTCCCTGACACTAATGAAATCACCCTCGATGCGACGACCACTCTGCAGGACGACAGCAATGCCATCTCTCTCCTTGAGTCCGCGCAATTCAACAATCGGCACTGCATCCCCATCACGGCTCGATGAATCTGAAATTGCTCCAATCCCGAAACCGATCAGGCTACAGCCCAGGAGGAGTAGCTGCGGAAGAAGAAAACATACTGCAAGATTGACGATGAAGAGTTTGAATTTCCTCATGACGCGTCTTCCTCTCTATCAGACCGATGACGTTCATGCCGACTTTGACTGAGGCTCCATTTTGTACGGGTGCTTCAATTCTTGCTCACTCTGTACATCGTTTCCCATTCAGACCTGACCGAATCGTAATGGATGGGTACTCTCTGCCCTTTATGCTTTCGATCTTTCAGCGTGGCGGAGAGAGATAGCGAAGGACATTCTGTGTGTAACGGTCTCGGTACTGCCTTTCTCATCCTTTCGTAGATCGTTGTGAAATCCTCCTCCATGACGTTTCCAAATGTCACGGGGAGGAAGACACACGGATTCACATTTCCCATACTGTCAATCGTGAAATGCGAAAGCCCACCCATCATGCATCCCATTTGTGCCGGACTCTCGGTGAAGGCAACATAGTAGATAATCGGATAGTCACGGAAGCGCTTCTTGGAATTGCCCTCGACAAAGAACTTCATCACCGCCCTCCGATCTTCTTGAGTGAGCAATGCATCCTCACCATCGGCAAAGTAGCCACCACACGGACGCGGTTCAAGGAGTTGTATAAAGCCGACATTCAACGATTTCACCAGCTCAAAATACCGCCAGAGATCGCCTGATCGCACCAACTCTCGTGTAGCACACACGTTCACGTATGTGAACACGCCGGCTTCGTGAAAGACCTTCAATGCGTTCACTGCCTCACTAAATGAGCCAGGATGGCCGCGCAAGTCGTCATGTCTCTCGGGAACGACATCATCAAGTCCGACTGCTGCAGCCATCAAGCCAGCACGTCGCAGTTCAAGTGCTCTCTCAAGCGTTACCCCGTGCCCAGAGGTGTGAAGGTGAAAATCAGACAGGTTCTTGTTTGCTCCTTCAAGGAGTTCAAGCAGTGCCGGGTACCGTAACATCGGTTCACCGCCCGAGAGGACAATCACGTTGGTGCCGATCCGTTGAAGATCCCTGACAACTTCTTTCCATCGCTCAACGGGAACAGAGTCCTTGGCGCCAATGTTGAATCGTTCATAGCAATGCTGGCAATGAAGATCACACCGCCGCGTGACAGCCAGAATCGCCGTATCGATCTGCTGTTTCATTGCAGTGCCCGCCGCCGCACAGTTGAGGCCTCCATTTGCCACCATGCGATCATAGGCGCGCGAAGGATAGTGCGGCATGGTCAGTGCAGGGAAATATGCGCCATCCAGCCGGGGGATCTTTCTCAGTCCGATCTCATGCCCTATTTTGAGCGTCCTTGGAAGCCCATGCTTTGGACTGTAGGAGAACAGCGGATACCGGTTACGTTGGAGGAAGTACCTGCCAGTAGCCAGCAAGCTGTATGATCGGTGAAGTGCGAGCCGCCACCCAGAATAGAACTGCAGAGTGTGTTTGGCTTCATCCTGAAAAGGTCTCATTGTTTCTTCTCCCGTTCAACGCGATTCGCTTCGAGCAACTCTGTTCGCCATTTGATAAACTCCTCCAAGGCAAATTGTACCGGATAGCCCGGTTCAAATGCGATGCGGGTGAGTTTCTCGCTCTGTGGCTTTCCGGTTTCATCCATACGCATGTCGTAGTATCCCGAGACTTTTGCAAGGATCGCCCGTTCACGATCGGCCTTCTCAGGCGGCGCCGGAAAAACGAGTGTGGCAGTTTGTCCCGTAACAGGCGAGACATAATAGTTGCCGTCTGCAGAGTTCAATGTTCCAAGCAGATCAGCACCGTCATGTCCAACGGCCTTGGTCGCGGCTACCTCCAGAGAATCGAGCGGTTCATCAGCCGAGTAGTCAACGGCAAAACGGTCTAACTGCCAGAAGCCCGCAGGCGGAGCAAGCATGATGTTCAGCGTGTCACCTTCTACGCCGCTCAGATCGAGTGGCACAACCCTTTCTTCTGTAACAAACGGTCCTCCCCCCATAATATCACCTCGCGTCACCCATGCACTTCCGACACGCAATTTCACTTGAAGGTGATACAACTCTTCGCGCTTGTTCCAGAAATCAAGAAGCTGACGCACTGCGGGAGATTTGAGTTCAGTGAACCACGGTTGGATTGCTTCTCCCCGCAACTCCGTCATCCTCTTGAGCATTTGGGAACCCCACAGTGTGGTGCTTCCACTGACTACGAGCTTCGCTTTCTCATTATCTTTTGGTCGTGGGAATGAGAGGTAGAGCGTATCACGGTAGTCAGCTGGTTGTTTCGGATCTTTCACTCGCATGTCGCTCTCCCAGAAGAGTGGATCCTTCGCTGATACCCATCGCAGAATGTTGTTCCCTTTGCTGTCAAGGGCACGATGTGGCGCGAAAGGATGGTCAACCGTATACAGTTTCCCATCGGCATCCACCATCACGTCCAGACCAGGACGATGGTCAACAATCCAAAGTTTGAACTCATCGGTGTATTGGGTCTCGTCCACTTCGTTTGTGAGGAGGAGCCGATACTCATTCGAGACCGGCTTGAGGTACTCCAAACGGCACCAATCTGGACGTTTCAATCCCTCGCAAATCGCTCCACCGTATGGCTCGCCATCAAATACATACCGATCACCGTTGTAGGAATAGACAAAAGGGCATGATTGTTTTGCGGCAACGGCAATGGCCACAACAACCAAGATTCCCCCGACAACCACGAGAGTAGATGTCACTGCATTAAGGCGCATAACGGAAACGCGGGTTACTTGTGACATTGGAATTGTGACTTTCTTCCCATTCTGGAGCGTCCCTACTATAATGGTATCCATCAGCATGGCGTAGTACCCATTCTTATCGCTTATGAAGGAGTACACTTCACCGCTGGTGGTAATCACTTCGCTGATTCTCTTTTCCCGAACCGGCAAAGCCTCGCTGGAGATCTCTTCCTGTGAAGAACATCCGAAAAGAGTTACGGTGAAACAGACAAGTGTGAAGCATGTGATCAATTTGCCAAACATGATTTTCTCCTTCTGCTGAGAGATGCTATGAAGACGCTGCACTGTTTGCAGCGAAAGGGAATTCCGTACGACCCAAACCACGGTGAGGATTGCTACCGCGAAGAACGATCCGCACATTGTCTTCGTCCGTCCTCCTGTTTGGCTTTCGTCAACGAGCCAACTGTACTACCTGAACAACAACATTTTCCTCGTCCGCACAAACATTCCAGTCTTGAGGCGATAGAAGTACACGCCGCTCGCGACGCCATCCGCATTCCATCGGACAGTGTAAGCGCCCGCTGGTTTGTCCTCGTTCACCAGTGCCGCAACCTCACGTCCAAGCATGTCAAGCACCTTGATTTCTACAGATGCCCTCTCTGGAACCGAGTACTCGATGGTTGTGCTGGGGTTGAATGGGTTGGGGTAGTTCTGCCCAAGCGTGAATTGCGCTGGTAACTCATGGTCGCCCGCAACATTTACTATCATCTCAGAAACCGGGCGACGCCATACTCCGGCGGTCATAGTCCCTGCATAGAGATTTGTACCACCTACGCCAAGTGAGGCGATGTAGCGAACTGTCATGCCGGAGTCAACAGCTCTCCAACTGCTCGTGCTATTATCGAAGAGAAAGACACCGGCGAAGGCTGTACCTGCAAAGACATTTGTGCCATAGACGCCGAACGCGAGAACATTCAAATCCGTTAAGCCAGAATTCGCCGGAGTCCAGCTCATCCCATTGTCCGTCGAACGAAAGCCTCCGCCGCTCCCGCCATACGTTGCTGCAAAGAGAATACTGCCAGCTATCGCCAGGTCTGAGACATTCGCCAGGCCGACGGAAGTCCAGGACGCCCCGCTACTCGTTGACCGGAACACTCCCTGTTGAGTTCCAGCGAAGAGATTGCTTCCACCCGCCGCGAGGCACATTACGGAAGAATCCGTCAAACCGGAATTGACTCCAGTCCAGCTTGCGCCCTCATTTGTTGAAAGAAAGACCCCCCGGCCGGAGGTGCCTACAAAAAGGGCTGTGCTGTTCGACACCAGCGCCCCGGTGTACCACACTGAAAGAGATATCGACCAAGAAGAGCTTCCACCATTCGTCGAGCGGAAAACGCCCATCGGTGTTGCGGCAAAAAAGGTCGAACCCACAATGGCAAGAGAGTTGATGGTGCTATCCGTCAGACCAGAATTCATCACGGTCCAAAGTGTTCCGTTGTCTGTCGTACGGTACACACCACCCGACGTACCAGCAAAGAGGGTCGTTCCCATGACCGCGAAGGAACTAGTCGTGAGTCCGAGTGGTGCAGCGGTTTGAATCCATTGTGCGCTGCAAACGTTCGCTGCGACGGCAATCAAAAAGAAAACGATAATGGTTCGCATAACTCCTCCTTTGAGGTCTCAGTAACTACTTGAGCAGAATCAACTTCTTGACATCTACAAAACTCCCTGCTTGTAGTTGGTAGAAATACACACCGCTCGCCATGCCACTGGCATCCCATCGGACTGTGAAGACGCCCGCAGATTTCTCCTCGTTCAACAATGTCGCAACCTCCCGTCCAAGCACATCGAACACCTTGATTTCTACAGATGTTCGTTGAGGAACGGAGTACTCAATGGCCGTACTGGGGTTGAATGGGTTGGGGTAGTTCTGCCCAAGCGTGAATTGCGCTGGTAACTCATGGTCGCCCGCAACATTTACTATCATCTCAGAAACCGG
>DPLS01000324.1 GCA_003541875.1 Bacteroidota bacterium
CCCCCCACCGGCAAGCACCGGCACACAAGCACCGGATGCAACGCGCGCGCACTCCAGGATGGCAGTCAGTTGAGGCACGCCCACTCCGGCAACGACCCGCGTAGTGCAAATCGAGCCAGGACCGATCCCAACCTTGACGGCATCCACGCCCGCCTTGATGATGTCCCGCGTTCCTTCAGCCGTTCCGACATTCCCAGCAATAAGCTCAAGGTCTGGAAACAGCTTTCGCACTGCTTTTACAGTCTCAAGCACTCCTTTGGAATGACCGTGGGCCGTATCAATAACAACAACATCGACGCCTATTCTGACAAGTGCTCGCACACGATCCGCCGTGTCTACGGTAACTCCAACGGCGGCACCAACGCGCAGCCTGCCATGTTCGTCTTTGCACGCACTAGGGAATTTCTTCTTTTTCTGGATGTCCTTGAACGTGATGAGGCCTTTCAATACCCCGGCCTTGTCTACGACTGGGAGCTTTTCAATTTTGTGTTTCTGCAGGATTCGTTCCGCCTGGTGAAGGGTGGTTCCAACCGGTGCCGTCACCAGATTCTCGTTCGTCATGATCCTGGAAACGAACTGATCCTCCTCCGGTTCAAAACGCAAATCCCTGTTTGTGATGATACCAATCAGGCGGTTGCCACCATCAACAACAGGAATGCCGGAGATCTTGTACTTGTTCATCAGGTGGAGGACATCCCGCACTTTTTGATCAGCACGAACAGTAACAGGATCAAGGATCATCCCGCTTTCCGAACGTTTCACCCTACCCACCTCTTCTGCCTGCCGACTGACAGTCATATTCTTGTGCAGAATTCCGATGCCACCTTCCCGTGCCATCGCTATGGCCATGTCAGATTCCGTCACGGTGTCCATCGCAGCGCTGATGAGGGGGATGTTGAGTTCGATTCTCCGGGTGAGTTTCGTGTGCACGCTGACGTCGCGGGGAAGAACGCTGGACTTTGCAGGAACGAGGAGGACATCGTCGTAGGTGAGTGCATCACCGAGGATCTTCTTGGTTGCCACGACTCATCTCATTGTTGTTGGAAGGGATAGATCGAAATGCGCCTTGTGCGCTATCCCGATCAGTCTACTACGAAAATGCCGGGATGCCTGTGATATCCTCCCCCACTATCAATGTGTGCATCTCATGGGTGCCCTCATACGTTAGTACGGACTCGAGGTTCGCGGCGTGACGCATAACAGGATACTCATCGAGAATCCCATTCGCTCCTAGGATGGAACGGGCTTCTCGGGCAATCTTCAACGCCTGGTACACATTGTTCCGTTTTGCCATCGAGATCTGTTGAAAGCGTACTTTCCCTGCGTCCTTCAAACGGCCAAGTTGTAGGACCAGAAGTTGCGCCTTGGTAATCTCAACAACCATCTCAACAAGTTTCTCCTGAGTCAGCTGGAAAGACGCAATTGGCTTGTCGAACTGTATCCTGGACTTAGAGTATTGGAGTGCAGCATCATAACAGGCCATGGCAGCCCCAACAGCCCCCCAGGCAATCCCATACCGTGCCTGGCTCAGGCAGGACAACGGAAGTTTCAATCCGCTACCATTAGGCAAGATATTGGCTTTGCTGATATGCACATCTTGAAAAATAAGTTCAGAGGTCACAGATGCTCGCAACGAGTGCTTGCCTTTCATTTCGGGAGCAGAGAAACCTTTCGTCCCTTTCTCAACCAAGAATCCGCGAACGCCCCCATTCAATTTCGCCCAGACAACAGCTACATCTGCAAGGGTACCATTGGTAATCCACATTTTGGCGCCATTGATGAGGTAACCATCTCCAACTTCCTCTGCCCGGGTGATCATTCCACCGGGGTTGGACCCGAAGTCAGGCTCAGTCAGTCCAAAGCATCCAACTTTCTCCCCCTTTGCGAGTTGTGGCAGCCAGAAGTCTTTCTGTTCCTCAGACCCGTAAGCGTGGATTGGGTACATGACAAGTCCGCTCTGCACAGAAGCAAAACTCCTGACACCGCTATCGCCACGTTCCAACTCTTGCATCACGAGACCATAGGCAACATTGTTCATGCCAGCACAACCGTACCTGGCAGGAAGTGTCGCTCCGAACATGCCCAGTTGGGCCATTTCCGGGATCAAATCCATTGGAAATGTTCCAGCTCGGTTGTGTTTCTCGATGATCGGAAGAACGTTGTCGTCAACAAATTCGCGGACCGTGTTACGCACCAACACCTCTTCCCCGCTCAAAAGAGAGTCGATATTGTAGTAGTCAACGCCTTGGAATTTGTGCATGAGGGTCCCGAAGTTCAGGCGGAATGGGAAAAAGCCCTGTTCAGAAAAAGCAACACAGGGCAAAAGTGCTCACAAACTGCATCAAATGAACAAAAAAAAGAGCCAATTGTCAAGGAAGAGACAGTCTCGAAAAGGAGAAAGCCGGAACTCACTGGTCAGGTGCTTCCGGCTTTCTGAAGGAGAGATTTGATGTACTACTGGTCAGCCTGTTATACTAACCAACTCCAAGAAAAGTTTCACTCATCCTAAAATCGAGTTTGAGACGCTCACACCAGAAAAAGGCAGACTCAAGGATCTTGAACCTTCATGCCGTACTGCTTGATCTTTAGATAGAGGGTCTTTTTGCTGATACCTAATGCAGTGGCGCTCTTCGTACGGCTGTAATTAAAGTGTTTGAGCGTTCGCTCAATGTGCATTCGCTCAACTTCCTCAAGGGGTACCGAAGCATCTGCCAGCAGACTGGGAGCCATTGCACTGGATCCTTCCTGAAAGCCCTTTTCTGACCGATGGAAGTACATTGAAAGATCAGAGTCCTCGATCATATCGCTGGAAGAAAGCAGAACCGCACCTTCCAGCACATGCTCAAGTTCACGCACGTTACCCGGCCAATCGTGCTGCAGTAGGAGGTCCATCGCCCTCTGAGAGAGCTTCTTTGGTGTCTTCGTCTTCGCTTTCCGAACAAGAAAGTACTCCGCCAGAATAGGGATGTCTTCTTTTCGCTCGCTAAGGAGGGGGACGCGCAGCGTAACAACATTCAATCGATAGAGTAGATCCTCTCGAAATCTACCCATTTTCACTTCTTCACGAAGGTCCTTGTTGGTGGCAGAAACTACACGCACATCAACTGTCAACAGGTTGGTTCCACCGACTCGCCTGAACTCACCCGTTTCCAGAAATCGAAGGAGCTTTGGCTGAATTGCGGGACTGATGTCTCCAACCTCATCCAGAAAGAGTGTACCGCCGTTGGCAACCTCAACAAGCCCCTGTTTTGTTTGATAGGCGTTGGTGAACGCACCTTTCTCGTGGCCAAACAGTTCGCTCTCGAGCAAAGTGTCAGGGATTGAGGCACAGTTTACGGCAACGAAAGGACGGTCGTTTCTGGGACTGCGACGATGGATGAGACTTGCAATCAATTCCTTACCAGTGCCGCTCGCGCCCTGAATGAGAACAAAAGAATCGCTCTCTGCAAAACGTGTTGCGCTTTCAACGAGCTTCAAGAAAGCCGGACTCTGGCCAATGAGCTCGAAGCTCCCGGCCTTTCTCGTAAGTTCGCTCTTCATCAACTTGTTGTCGATGAACAGCTGTTTCCGTTCTATGGCCCGATGTATTGTGTTAAACAATTCGTCAATGTCATAGGGCTTGGCGAGAAAGTCATATGCTCCAAGCTTGATAGTCTGGATCGCGGTCTTTACGTCGGCGTAGTTTGTGAGGATGATAACCTGGGTGGTTGGAGAGTATTCGTGGACAAATTTCAGCACTTCAATGCCGCTGACTCGCGGCATGCGAATATCCAGGAGGATGACATCATACACTTTCCCCTGGATCAGGTTGATTGCCTGACCTCCATCGGAGGCCGTATCGACCGCGAACTCCTGCGTCTCGGCCAACTCGCTTTCGAGAAGCGTGCGGAGAGATTCCTCATCATCAACAATCAAGAGATTGTAACGTTTTGACATTGGAGCTCCGACTTTCTGGGGGGCGATGGCAACATCGCCAGAAGTTGTATCCTTATTCACTCAAGACCCGTTCGATGGTTGTCAACAAATCCACCAAGTCATACGGTTTACTGACGAAATCTTCGGCCCCAAGCTTCTTGGACTCGATTGCATTCTTCAGGTCAGCAAAGCCCGTCAACATCACGACCTTTGTCTTGGGGAATTTTTCCTTCACGAATTTCAATACCTCGAAGCCATTCATCCTTGGCATCTTGATATCCAGAAGGATGAGATCAAATTTTTCTTTCTGGAGATTGGCGATGGCCTCATCGCCATCAGATGCCGTGCCCACGTCATACCCCTCACTGACGAGCTCACCGCTCAAGACTGTCCTGAGCGCATCCTCATCGTCTACTACAAGTATCTTGCTTTTTTCAGCCATGTACCACTCCGGATGTTATTCTGCGGAACGCCGACTTAATGCCTCCCAACGCGCGTTGTTCGCCCCCAGAATTGCTTTAAGCGGGGTGAGCGAAAATAGACAAACAAATGCAAAAAATCAACTGTCTTCGTCTGTGGAATCATTGTCCCCCAAGTAGTTCCCAGTTCCAACTCAGAAACCATTTGCAACTCTTCCGCTCAAATGCTATTATCATGGTGGAAATCATCATAACGGACTATGGAAACGCCTGAGATTATCAACCTCCTCTTTGTCGATGACGACAGCGGGTACATGGCTGTTGCCCAGCAACTTCTTGCCAAATACCAGGGCAAGTAGTTCAATATCGTCTGGAAACAGGA